>CAZFJG010000135.1:0-4001 GCA_964519285.1 uncultured Synergistales bacterium
GAAAATCGGCGACCTGACATACACACAGTTCATTGGCATGCTTCAGCACTACAAAAACTCTAAGACGGTTCTTTTCCCCTAAGGCTTTCAAAATCTTTAACATTTTATTCATGAATGACATCACTGCTTTCATTTCTATATTTAGCTAAATATAGAAATGAAAATATCAGCACAAGGCCTTTACTGTCAAGCTTTATGCATTATTCGTCTAATTAATCTGTTTAATGTTGTTTTTAAACCACTGATTATTCAATTTTTACATACCAGATTACAGAAAAATTTATGCCCCTCTGGGATCAACAGAATACCAGGTAATGTTTTATACTTATTAGTAGATAAAAGGAGATGATCTCGAAATGTTGATATACGGTCCCATTCCCTCAAGAAGGCTTGGCAGAAGTCTGGGGATCAACCATATCCCTCCCAAGACATGCACCTATTCATGCCTTTACTGCCAGGTCGGACGTACAAACACAATGATTATCGGAAGAAAGCACTTCTACGACCCCGAATATATCCTTTCAGAAACCGAATCCCAGGTGAATCTTCTGAAGGAAAAGGGTGAGAGGATAGACTACCTCAGCTTTGTCCCCGACGGGGAACCGACTCTCGATATCAACCTCGGGGAAATGGCCAGGCTGCTCAAGAAACTGGAGATACCTACTGCCACCATATCCAACGGATCATTGATGTGGATGGAGGAAGTAAGGCACGAAATGCAATCCATGGACTGGGTCTCCCTCAAGGCTGATTCAGTTGTAAAGGATATCTGGAAGACAGTGGACAGACCCCACGGCAAACTGGACCTGAAACAGATCATGGAGGGATACCTGGCCTTTGCGGAGGAATACAGAGGTAAGCTGAACAGCGAGACCATGCTCGTAAAGGGCGTCAACGATTCAGAACATTCTCTCCGTGAAACTGCGGCTTTTCTGGCCGATCTGGGTCCTGAAACTGCCTATATTTCGATACCCACAAGACCTCCCGCAGAAAAAGACGTCAGTCAGCCTACAGAGGATGCTATAACTCGAGCGTACCAGATCTTTTCGGAAAGGCTGGATAAAGTGGAGCTGCTCATTGGTTTCGAAGGTAACCAGTTCTCCTCCACCGGCGACGCAAGACAGGATCTTCTCAGCATAACTGCGGTACATCCAATGAGGACAGAGCAGGTACAGAAAGTACTTAACGATACAGGATCCGGATGGGATTCGGTCAAAGAACTGGTCAGTGAGGGAAAGCTCCTCGAGATAAACTACAGGGACAAGGTCTTCTATCTCAGAAGTCCCAAAAAGAACGGGGCATAGCCCTTTGAAATAAATTTTATAAATTTTATTTTTATGGAGGATTTCTTTTTATGAAATGTCACCTTTGTAAAGAACACGGATGCGAAAATGGAAACCCCTGCGTTGAAAAGGATAGTGAACCCCTTTACAGCGATCCTGTGGACAGGAAACTCTTCCGGGTCGCTGCAGAAGTTGAGGCACTTTACTACGAGAACCTTTGCAGGGTTGACGAGACAATGGAATTTGCCCGCAGGATGAGCTTCAAAAAACTGGGAATAGCCTTCTGTGTGGGATTTGCGAAAGAGGCAAAAATTCTGGGCAAAGTACTTTCAGAGGAATTTGAAGTCCATTCAATCTGCTGCAAAATAGGAGGACTGAAAAAAGAAGATTTTGATATGCCTGAGAGAGAATGGGTGGGTGCTGTTTCCTGCAATCCCGTTGAACAGGCCAGAGTGCTCGGGGAGGAAGGTACGGACTTCAACATCGTCCTCGGCCTCTGCGTGGGTCATGACTCCCTGTTTTACAAGTACTCCCGGGCCCCTGTCACCACTGTAGTAGTAAAGGACCGCAAACTGGGACATAATCCCGTTGCAGCCCTTTACTGTCCATATCTCTCAAGACACCTTGGAAAACCACCGAAAGAAAGGAAGGAATAAAGATCCTTTTTACCGCTTTCAGTGCTTTTCAGCTGCAATAGACCGGGCGGCCACAAGGCCGCTCGCCGCAGCCTGTACGATTCCACGGCTTACTCCTGCTCCATCACCTACCATGTAGAGGTTTTCCACTGCCGGCACCTCAAGGCTCTTTTTCAGTTCCAGCCTTAGGGAGTAAAGCTTGATCTCCACACCGTAAAGGAGGGTGTCACTGTGGTTAACTCCAGGCATTATGACGTTCAGCGCGTCCAGAAACTCAACAATATCCGTCAAATGCCGATGGGGCAGTACGAGGCTAAGGTCTCCCGGCTCGGCTGAAGCAGTGGGAGTAACCATTCCTCTTTCAATTCGGGACGGCGTGGACCTTCTGCCGTCCCTGAGATCCCCAAGTCTCTGTAAAAGGATTCCTCCCCCTGCGAGCATGTTTGCAAGTTTTGCTATATGGGTGGCATAACCAATGGGGTTGTTAAAGGGCTGGGTAAAGTTCTTGGTCACCAGAATCGCGAAATTTGTATTTTTCGATTTGGTCTTTTTAAGGCTGTGGCCGTTCACCGTCACGAGGTTATGAGATCGGTTGTATTCAGATACCACAAAACCCGAGGGATTCATGCAGAAAGTCCTGCACCTGTCGTCAAAGGAGGGTGTGTTATAAAGGCATTTCAATTCGTAAAAATGCTCGGTCATATCCTCACAGACACTGTCTGAAACTTCAACCCGAACTCCAATATCCACCGGCATGGAAGCAATGGGAAGGCTCAGCCGATTAACCACCTTTTCCAGCCAGGATGCCCCTTCCCTTCCCGGAGCCACCACCACTACCTCGGAGGAATAGCGGCTTCCGTCCTTCAGGACCACTCCTTTTGCTGATCCTTCCTCCACAATGATGTCCTTCACAACTGTATCCATCATTATGTCGCATTTTTTGTCGAGGTCAAGATACATGTTGTTGAGGACTTCCCTGGATGCATCTGTCCCAATATGTCTTATCCTTGCCGGAAGAACTTTTATGCCTACTGCGGCAGCCTTCCGGATGGTCTCCCTGACGATATCTCCCCGGGGTTCGTAGGCGTTATTGTCAACTCCGTAACTAACGAAAGTCTTGTCAACACCCTCTATCAGATCTTCCAGAAGATCCTGACCAATATATTCCTCGAGATTTCCACCGAAACCCGTCGTCAAGGTTAACTTGCCGTCAGAGGCCGACCCTGCCCCGCCCCATCCTGAAACTATGCTGCATACAGAACAGTTCCTGCAGGTTTGGGCTTTTCCCTCAAGGACTGGACAATGTCTGTCCTTTATTAGTTTACCCTTGTCTATGATGAGAACCTTTTTACCGTTCCTGACAAGTTCCATAGCCGCAAAAACGCCTGCTGGACCGGATCCGACGATAATTGCATCATAATTCATGTTCATAACCCCTTTTTGGTCTACTGGAAAGCACTCCAATATTAATGTGTAATCGATGAAAGGAAGTAGATTCAGCTCATTGCCGCCTGATATATTATCAGGAAAAGAGTTTTTTTGTATCTAATACCGAAAAACTCCTTCAGGAGCAGTTACCCTCTTTTATCTCTCTGTGGCGGAAACAGCTCACAAGGTGGTCGTTCACCATGCCTGTTGCCTGCATAAAGGAATATATTATTGTGGGTCCAACAAAGGAAAAACCCCGCTTTTTCATATCTGAGCTGATCTTTCGTGAAAGATCCGTGGAGGATGGCACCTGGGAAAGTAAGCTCCAGCTGTTGCGTATCTGCCGTCTTTCCGTAAAGCCCCAGAGATATCGGTCAAAGGAGCCAAACTCCCCGGCAACTTTGAGAAAAGCCCTTGCATTTCCAATTGCCGACAAGATCTTTTTTCTGTTCCTTATGATACCACTATCCTTCATTAGTTCTTCTATCCTGCTGTTATTATAGGAAGCTACCTTTACAGGATCGAAGCCGTCAAAGGCCCTGCGGTAATTTTCCCTTTTCCTGAGTATGGTGATCCAACTCAGACCGGCCTGGGCAGATTCCAGCACCAGGAATTCAAAGAGAACTCTGTCATCGTGTACGGGAACACCCCACTC
>CAZFJG010000136.1:0-3961 GCA_964519285.1 uncultured Synergistales bacterium
ACCCCGGAAAACGGATAGAAAGGGAGGAAAAGGGTCAATGACGGAAAGAAGCATAGAGGAACTTTGCGAGGAGCTTGAAGGCAGGCGAGAGGCCAGCCAGGCCGGAGGCGGCGAGAAGGCAGTAGAGAAGCAGAAGTCCAAGGGCAAGAAGACAGCCCGTGAGCGAATAGAGTTACTTTTAGATCCCGGCAGTTTTGTAGAGATAGACCAGTACGTAGAGCATCGCTGCACAGATTTTGGAATGGAGAACAAGAAGTATCCGGGAGACGGAGTAGTCACCGGTTGGGGTACAGTTGAGGGTAGGGTAGTTTACCTTTTCAGCCAGGACTTCACAGTCCTTGGAGGCTCCCTTGGAGAGCAGCATGCGAAGAAGATCTGGAAGATCATGGACCTCGCTCTTTCCAACGGTTCTCCCGTAGTAGGCATCAATGACAGTGGCGGAGCCCGTATTCAGGAAGCAGTGGACTCCCTCAACGGATACGGAGGTATTTTTTACCGCAACACCATATCCAGCGGAGTCATACCCCAGATATCCGTAATAGCCGGCCCCACAGCCGGAGGAGCCGTATACAGCCCCGCCCTTACCGACTACATATTCATGATAGACAAGACAGGCATAATGCACATAACCGGTCCTTCAGTCATCAAGGCAGTAACAGGCGAGGAAGTTACCAGTGAGAGCCTTGGAGGAGCGCGGAGCAACAACGCCAAAAGCGGCAATGCCCATTTCTTTGCTAAAGACGAGGAAGAATGTTTCAGCCAGGTCAAAAAGCTGCTTGGGTACCTGCCCTCCAACAACATGGAAGAGCCCCCCGTGCATGAAAGCGTAGACGATCCCTATCGTCTGTTGCCCCGACTTCGTGAGATAGTACCCACCAACCCCAACAAGAGTTACCACGTCCATGAAGTACTCCGGGAAGTACTTGACGGAGGAGAGTTTTTTGAAGTTCACGAGCAGTGGGGCACCAACATAGTCACAGGCTACGGCAGGATAGGCGGTCAGACAGTAGGCATAATAGCCAACCAGGCCAGCAAGATGGCCGGCTGTCTTGACATCGACTGTTCCGACAAAGCCAGCAGATTCATAAGGCACTGCGACGCCTTCAATGTTCCCATAGTCAGTTTTGTAGACGTTCCCGGCTATTTACCCGGTACCTCCCAGGAGTGGGGAGGCATAATAAGGCACGGAGCCAAGCTTCTTTATGCCTACAGCGAAGCCACAGTACCTCTCATAACAGTAGTGTTGAGAAAAGCCTACGGAGGAGCCTATCTTGGCATGTGCAGCAAAGCTCTTGGAGCCGACACAGTGTTGGCGTGGCCTCAGGCCGAGATAGCCGTAATGGGAGCCGAAGGAGCCGCCAACATAGTATTCAGGCGTGACATAGAGAAGGCAGAGGACCAGCAGCAGATGCGCCAGCAGAAGATAGAGGAATATCGCAAAGCCTTCGCCAACCCCTACCAGGCAGCCAGGAGAGGTTTAGTGGACAGAGTTATCCTGCCCGAGGAGACCCGCAGAGAGATCTACCTCGCGTTGAAGAGCAGCGCCACCAAGCGAGAGAGCCTGCCCAGGAAGAAACACTCCGTAATGCCCCAGTAGCGGGATAAGAAGGAAAGAGAAAGAAAAGGAAGCAGAAGAAACGAATCAAGAGAAGCAAAGAAACAGGAATTAGCATAGATAGAAATAAGAAGGCAAGCCATAGAAGCCAGGAAGGGAAGAAAGCCGAAATGGAGAGCATAGCCAGTTATTTTTCCACAGGCGTAGCAGGAGCAATAACCCTGTCCACAATAGCCTTTAGCACAGTATTTTTAGTCCTTCTCGGACTGACCTTCATAATCCTTGGAGTCCGCCTTTTAGCCGCGCCCTTCGAGGGCAGGGGAAAAGGCCCCGACAAGAAGACCAGAGGAACCCTCAAAGCAGCGCCCAAAGCCCAGGGATCTTCATCCTCCGGTGCAGCCGTAAAGCCATCAGCTCCCCCAGCTTCAGTAAGCCAGGCATCAGGGGATACAGGCAGAACAGTAGCCGCCATAACAGCCGCCCTCGTGAGTTATCGCCAGGGAGAGGATTTTAGGATCAGCAGCATAGTCCCCGAAGGTCATGTATCAGGCCAATCAGGCAGACCCGCATCCCTCTGGAAGCAGACAGGCATGGTAGAGAACCTTGCCCCCCTGGGCCGTCAGATCTGGAGAAGCCGTTAGCCCGGTAAGAAAGAGACAGGAAAGACAGCAGAGAAAAGATAAAAGAACAGGAAAACATAAAAGCCATGACAAGAGCAATAAAGACCAGAATAAAAAAACAGGAGGCGCAGAAGACCCCATGGTAAAAAGATACAGAGTGACAGTAGACGGAACCAGTTATCAGGTAGAAGTAGAGGAGACATCAGGAGGGCAGCAGAGCGCACCAGCCCCCGCGCCGGCAGCCGCCCCGGCTCCTCAGGCAGAGCCCGCCCCGGCGCCAGCCCCCAAGGCAGAACCCAAGGCAGAACCAGCACCAGCGCCCGCAGGTGGCCCCGGAACCCCTGTGGAATCCCCCATGCCCGGCAAGATCCTCAGAGTAGCCGTCCAGACAGGAGCCGCAGTAGAGGAAGGAGACCTGCTGTTAGTCCTTGAAGCCATGAAGATGGAGAACGAGATCAACGCCCCCGTAGGCGGTACAGTCCAGGAGCTCAGGGCCAGAGATGGAGATTCCGTCAACAGCGGAGACGTACTTGCAGTAATAGGATAAAGATCAGGTCATAAAAGAGGGGTAAGAATATAGTTTAACGTAACATAAAGTTCCAGGCCCCCATTAGAAGTCAAGACCTTAAGACAATGAAAGAGAGGCAGGATCCATGGAAGTATACAGCATGGCCTTAAGCAAGATACTCGGAGATTCCGGATTTGCGGGACTTACCACAGGCAACGTAACCATGTTGCTTGTAGCCTTTATAATGCTTTATCTGGCCATAAGGAAGAACTTTGAGCCCCTGCTTTTAGTCCCCATAGCATTCGGCTGCATACTCGTCAACCTACCACTGTCCGGAATAATGGACGAAGGAGGGTTTCTGTACTACGTATTCTTCGGAACCGAGCACGAGATCTATCCAGTCATAATTTTTATGGGAGTAGGAGCGCTCACAGACTTTGCCCCCCTTCTGGCCAACCCGGTAACCTTTCTTCTTGGAGCAGCCGCGCAGCTTGGAGTATTCGTAGCCCTTTTCGGAGCCCTCATGCTCGGCTTCAGCGTCAAGGAAGCAGCGTCCATAGCCATAATAGGAGGAGCCGACGGCCCAACCAGCATTTATCTCACTCTCAAGTTAGCGCCGCAGATTCTCGGGGCAGTGGCAGTAGCAGCGTACAGTTACATGGCCCTCGTTCCGCTGATCCAGCCCCCCGTAATTAGACTGCTGACCACGAAGAAGGACAGGAACATAAGGATGGATAACCTCAGGCCCGTATCCAAGCTTGAGAGAGTACTTTTTCCCATAGTGTCCACAGTAGCAGCCGGACTGATACTTCCGGCGTCAGTACCGCTCATAGGTTTATTGATGTTCGGTAACCTGCTGAGAGAATGCGGAGTCACCGAAAGACTGAACCAGGCAGCGCAGAACGAGATCCTTAACACAGTGACCATATTCCTTGGCATAACAGTAGGAGCCACCATGAACGCCGAATACTTTCTGACCATAGATACCATAAAGATAATACTTCTCGGGCTCGTGGCCTTCATAGCCAGCACAGCCGGAGGCACCTTACTGGGACAGATAATGAAAGTACTCAGCGGCGGAAAGATAAACCCCATGATAGGAGCCGCAGGAGTCTCAGCAGTTCCCATGGCAGCTCGAGTGGTCCAGAGAGTCTGCCAGGAGGACAGCCCCGGCAACTTCCTTCTCATGCACGCCATGGGACCCAACGTAGCAGGAGTCATAGGTACAGCTGTAGCTGCAGGTACCATGCTCACCCTGCTTAGCTGACGGGGAGTTGC
>CAZFJG010000137.1:0-3926 GCA_964519285.1 uncultured Synergistales bacterium
GATAAAAAGAATCGAAGGTTAATGAAAAGAATAAAGCGCTTATTTATTTTTGGTTCCAGAGAAACAATAGCTAAAATCTATAATAAAAAATTTAAAATACTGATAATGAAACATTAGCAAGAGCCCAGGACAAGTAAGTGGTCAGGGATAGATGTGAAAATTGATATAGTCGGAACCGCGAGTTTAGAGAAAATTCTGACAAAATTTGCTTTTGTATATTGACAAAATGCTAAAAGGCGTATAAAGTAGCTTTTAAATTAATTTAAATATTGTTTTAAGTCGACGAAAGGCAGGTGTATCCCCCGTGAAAAAGAATAATTTTGTTCTTTCCAGCTATTATTTTTATTACTGGTTTATGGAGTGCGGGGACTCACCTGAGGTGGTCGGCGTCTAACACTGCTTGACCAGGATTCTCAGGCCGGGTGCCCGTAAAGGGTACCCGGCCTTTTTGCATTTTCAGGTGGGGGAAGGTTATGGATGAAAGGTCTCTCTTGCAACAGAATATGGAAGATAACGAACAGGAAAGTTCCTTTGCGTCAGGTTTTATATACAGAGATTGCCTGTTTTTTTCTGACAAAGGTTTTCTTGGGTCCTCCGGGAATGTAAGGAGCAGGATTATACCAAACAGTTGGAGAAGTTAGCGAAAAAATCTTTCAGAGGGAGGTAGCCAAAATGATAGAGACAGGAAAGGTAGCTATGGAGGGAAAAGAGCAGGTTTTATTTGAGAACAATCCGTCAATATTGCCGTGTCTATGTTGAGATCAGGAAAGGAGGCAGGTTGCAATGAAACATGAAGACAAAAAAGATGTTGTCCTCGGGGATGTTGAGACAAGGAACAGAAATAATCCACCAATGCTGCCATGGCTGAGCTGATGTTCTTTGAGCCGGCACAGGGGATGTTGTGGAGTGTCTTAGGGGCATAAATCAACATCCACTGTGCCTTTTTTTGTTTTTCCAGGGATTGCAAAAATCCCTGTAAGGATTCTAAACATATTTTGCCAGGAGGAATATTAATGAATGTCCAGCTTTTAATTCTTGTTATCTACGTAGTCGCCCTGGCGGGTGTATCTCTGTTCGCGAACCATCTCAGAAAAAAAATGAAGAAAGGAGTAACAGGTTATCTTCTGGCTGGAAGGCAACTGCCGGTGATAATGGTTGCTACAATGCTCGCTGGTTTGGCAATAGGAGGAGTTTCAACTGTTGGAGTGGCACAGAATGCTTATACCAGCGGAATTTCGGCAGGGTGGTATAACGCTGCCTGGGGAGCAGCCGGAATCCTCGTAGGTATATTTGCTGCCAGGTATCTGAGAAGCATCCAGGTAGTTACAATACCAGAAATGATGGGCAAGATGTTCGGAAGAAAAGCTCATGTTATTGGAGCCTTTGCACAGCTTCTGATAATGATGGTGATCACTTCTTTGCAGTATGTTGCTGGCGGAGCGATCCTCGCGGCTCTATTGCCTGAAATATTCACTTTTCATACCGGAATGATAGCCACAGCAGCTCTCTTTGTAGGGATAGCCCTTACGGGAGGATATCTGGCTGGTGGTCTGGCTAGTATTATAAATGTTATCGTGATCTATTTCGGAATAGGAGCAGCCCTGGTCTCAAGCCTGAAGTCAGTAGGCGGAGTAACTGCTCTGGTCGAATCTTTGCCCTCCGGTCCCTGGTTCGATCCGATTTCCGGTGTTGGTCTGGCTGTGGTAACGGCCTGGATGGTGGTAATGATAACACAGGGTTTTTCCCTGCAGGCAATAACCCAGATTGCTTTTGCGGCCAAAGATGAGAGTACGGCAAGAAAGGGCTTCATAATTGGAGGGATCATAATCCTTCCTGCAGGATTTTTATGCGCGGTTTTTGGAGTAATTGCTGCCCTTCAATTTCCAGGGCTTGAAAATTCCGCAATGGCTTTGCCAAGGTTGCTGACAACTATAACTCCTGCAATAGGGGGAGTTTTCCTTGCCGCCCTCTGGGCTGCTGATATCTCTACAGCAGTAGGCCTTCTTTTGGGAAGTACTACGCTGGTGATGCAGGATATTTTTGCGAAAGTCTGGACTGAAGGCCTTTCTCCCCGAAAGGAAGTTTTTCTTTCAAGGATATCGGTACTTGTGGTGAGTGCCCTTACGTTTTTCCTTGCCCTCACCGCAGTGAGCATATTAAAGATGGTTACTACAGCTCTCGCTATAACTGTTTCCTTTACTATTCTCATTCTGGCTAATATTTTCCTGCCTGGTTTGAGCAAGAGAATATCAGGGTTCTGGACAATTCTCGCATCAATACTTGTATGGCTTGTATGGACCTTGCTTCCCGAAACAAGGATCGTGCCTCATGTTATTTATCTTGAATGGCCCATATGCCTTGCTGTTTTCCTTTTGACAGTGGTTGTAGGCAAAGAGCCGGCAGGTTCGATAGTTTCGAACAGCGAAGTTCCGGAAAAGAATGAATTTGGAGATACTCTTGTCGAGGAGGCATAGTTTTTATGAAGTCTATTGCGTTAAATGATCTTGAAAAACTCACATCCAGTATTCTGAAAGGTCTGGGTTACCCTGAAAAACAGGCAGAGATAACAGCTAAAGTGCTGGTTGAAGCAGATGCCAGGGGCATTCCTTCCCATGGAGTAGCGAGACTTGCATTTTACAGGAATAATATAAAAGGTGGGTTTGCCTTTCCTGAAAATGAACCCGAGACAGTATTTGAAACTCCACTTTCGGTGGTTGTGGATGGACATTCCGGAATAGGCCCATACATTGCTCAGAAGGCCATGGAGAAGTGTATTGAAAAGGCTGAAAAAAGCGGAGCAGCTTTTGCTTCTGTACGAAATTCGAATCACTTTGGCATAGCAGGATACTGGGCTGAAATGGCAGCCAATAGGGACATGATAGGTATGGCTTTTACAAATACCAGAAAATGTGGAATTGCTACATATGGAAGGGAAAGACTCCTTGGGACCAACCCTATCGCCTTTGCCTTTCCGACATCAGAAAAAGAACCATTTCTTCTTGATATGGCAACTACAACTGTAGCCCATGGGAAGATAGAGGTGTATGACAGACGTGACAGGGAAATGCCCCTGGGATGGGCCGTGGATGAAAATGGACAGGGAACCACCGATGCACACCGAATTGAGGAGCTCTTTGCAACCCACGATTCTCTCGGTGCCCAGCTCTTTCTTGGTGGTGAAGGAGAGTTGCTTGGAGGACACAAGGGATATGGACTCGGCCTTATGGTGGAATTACTCTCTTCAGCCTTGTCCCTGGGAAGATGGAGCAAACAGACTTTTGAAGGAGAGGGGGCTGGAATAACCCATTTCTTTGGAGTTATAAGCCTGGATCTTTTTGGAACTGGAGAAAAGATCCGTGATCATGCTGCATCTATTTTGGAGGAGATCAGGCAGAGCGAGAAAACTGTCGACCAGGAGAGAATATACATTCATGGTGAAAAAGAAGCAGAGTGTAGAAAAAGAGCCTTAAACCATGGAATATCCATAGACGAAGCTACATGTAGTCTGCTTGATGAGTTATCTTGTGAGTTTGGCATTGATTTATAAAAAGGTTTTGAATACAGGGAAAGCAATAAAAAAAGGGGAAATTTTTGCTAAAAACAACTTGACATTTTATAAGTAACGGTTACAATACCACGTAATGTACATGCTGTAGACATCCTGCATACAGGCTGAAAGCCCATCACAAGAGGGTTTAAAGCTTTTTAATTGAAAAATTGCAGTTGACAAAAATACAGCGTGCGTATAAAGTATACAGCGTGCCTGGATATTTTTCGAATAATGAAGTTATTTCTTCGTTATTGTGATAAGGAATTTGACAAGAGGTTATTTGCCTGCAAGGTTGGCTCTTCACTCCCCAGAAGATTTGTTAATTTTGCCTCCTGAAAGTAAAAAATCCCCCTTTTTTCCTTTACAGGCAATAACC
>CAZFJG010000138.1:0-3925 GCA_964519285.1 uncultured Synergistales bacterium
CCATGGATGCTCCTATAATAAGCCTTCCCAGGTTGGCTGTGAAAATTGTGGAGGCAGAGGCGAAAACGATAGCTCCAAGGCTTGATAGAAGGGTACCGCAGGTAAGCAATTTTCTGGGGCCCCAATGGTCAGCAATAATTCCTGTGGGGATCTGAACCGCTGCATAACTATAATAATAGAAAGAAGAAAAGTTCCCGAGGGCGGCAGCGCCTATATTGAAATCCATCATAAGCTGGTCTGCCATGACGGCAGTAACCATACGATGGAAAAAGCCTGAAAAATAGAATGCAATTGCCAGGCCCAGAATTATCCATGATCGATAAGCAGGTGGATAGTTATGTTGTTCCATTTAAAAGTTTCCTCAACGGTAAGTTCCTCCGAAACTGTGGATATAGGTCTTTGTCGATCTGTGTTGCAAACTGTCCGGAACCTGCACTGAAACGAGTGGCTTTTTTAATTATACAGTAATTTTAGAGGAATTTTAGGTGTTTATCCCATGCCTCGGTCGGCAAGGCCCATTTCCTGGAAGGGTTGTGAAATTCCAGATATTGCAAATAGGGTCTAAAATTAAAATAGAATACAGGTATTTCCAATACATTCTTGTGCTACAATATTCTCAATTGTCAGACCATTGAAGATCGAATTTCCAGTTACTTCGGATAATATAAAATGCAGCGGTCGCAGGAGGAAGAGATAGTTATGAACAGAATTGAGGAACATATTTATCAGAAATTCCGGGAAGCACCAGAAGAAAAGGCGCTCTGGTGGAAGGGTAGCTGGCAGCAGAGAAAAGAACTTCAGGAAGCTGTTGAATTATGTGTTGAAAGACTGAAGAATAGTGGTTTCAAAGAAGGTTACAGAATAACTACTATGCTCCCGAATTGCCCCTTGATATCCATACTTTCCATTGCAGTATGGAAACTTGGAGGGACTATTGTTCCTCTTAATCTCAAGATGGGGCCTGAGATCCTTATAAATACTCTGAGCCTGATAGAACCATGTGCTGTGGTACTTTTCCCTGGAATGGAAGAGGCTGCTGCAGCTCTTGAAGCAAAAGGGATCACCACAGTTATATCACCTCTGGAGGGTCCTCTTCCTTTCTTCAAATGCGGTCCTTGTAAACCGGAAGACAGCTCCCCCGCTGTAATATTCGCCACATCAGGCACTTCAGGAATGCCAAAGGCAGTAAAGCTTTCCCATTCAAATATTCTGGATAATACCATTGGTGTTTATAACGCTTTCAAACATTTTCAAAATGATGACAACGTGATCAATGTGCTGCCTAATTTCCATGTTTTCGGCTACAACCTGTGTACCATACTTCCCCTTGTAAACGGATTACGCCAGACTGTTGTCCCATCTTTCATGCCCATATCTGCATGCCTTCAGGCAATGATAGAAGCTGAAGTTACTGTTATCGCAGCTGTTCCTACTATGTACTCCCTTTTCCTTGCTGTAATAGCAAGGGGACATCCAGTCCCGGCAACCCTTAGATTTATGGTATCTGGAGGAGACAAGCTCGATCTTCGGATAGATGAAAGGGCAAAACAGTTTTTCGGGGCCGAACTCTTTGAGGGCTACGGACTTACCGAATGTTCACCCATTGTGTCTGCAAACTGGAGCTCTCAAGAGAAAAAGGCAGGGACAGTAGGTACTCTTCTACCAGGTTACGAGGCCCAGATCAGGGATATGGAGGGTAATATCATCGATAAACAGGAAGAAGGAATACTCTGGGTAAAAGGGCCCTCTGTGACAGAAGGTTATTTCAGGAGCCTCGGGATCACTGATGAAAGGATCGTAGATGGATGGTTCAATACCGGTGATATTGCATCATTTGATAGTGAAGGTCGTTTAACTATCCTGGACAGGGCTGGTGATCTAATAATTGTTGGAGGGTTTAATGTTTATCCCCAGGAAGTGGAAATGGTAATTAAAGGACATCCTGATGTTCAGGATGCGGGAGTTGTAGGAATACGCCATCATCTCAGCGGTGAATATGTGAAGTCTTTCGTTGTACTTCGTGAAGGTTCGGAACTAAATGATCCCAGGAATATCATTAATTTCTGCAAGGATAAGCTGGCCCATTACAAGATCCCCCGAAAGGTCGAATTCGTAAATGAACTGCCTTACTCAAACATTGGAAAACTACTGCGCAGGAGACTCAGGGAATAATCTCTTTTAACAGGATCCTGCAGTTGCCCTTTTTTTATTATTGCATCCCTGTATGCTATCCCAATGTGAGGCCGTGATGTATTTAAGTGCTTAGACTATTCTAATAGAGGGATGGTTGGATTCTTAAAAGCTCTTTCAGTTAAAGGATATGGTGTGCAATATCATTCATAAAGATCTCACACTTGAAAATAAAAAGCAGGACTGAAGAAATTTCAGCCTGCTTTTTTTAAATTACTTGATCTTTATCTACGCTCTTTGCAATTGGTGATCTATTGTAGCTGGATCATTTTTTCGTCCAGTTGTTAACAATAAAAAATGTTTTTCCTCTTGCCTGGACTTTCTGAATTTCCATGGAATCTTCCTTGAAATCAAGATAATCAGGCACATGAAGGGTCAGGTCATCTACCTTTACCTTTGAATAATTCACTCCTTCTCTCCCGGTCCCGCTCCCAACGAGAGCACTCATTTGCTCTCCTTAGGTTCCCCTGTATCTACCCAGGAAAACATAAAGATCAGTTCCCTTTTCTCTCATCATACCTTTGACTTCATCAGAAACTGTTACGTTTAAGCTATTGGACTGTCCTGCGAATACTACAATAAGAGAAATCACGCAGATAGCAATTATTACTCCTGTTATAACTAAAGGTTTTCTCACTACGATCCACCCTTATCAGGAACATGATGAAATAATATTTATCCAGCATTTTTAAAGATCATTGAACAAAAGGTTGAGCAGTATCTTTTGAAATTTGAATCGGTTAGTCTTCACCATGCTATTATATTTCAAAGAGGAATATCCATAAAGATAATTTTAATAAAAAGGGAAATAAAGATCTGACCTTGAAAGAGATCACTGGGTTTTTACTGTAGTTGGTTATGTTGGGGGGGGTATTTTACGGTCTAATTTCTTGAAAAGGGATTTGCACAATGATAGTCTTTGATAATCAATACCTTAAAGGGAGGCTGTGTGTATGAGGCGTCAAGACAGGGAGATAACCGACATAAGCGAGATAGAGGAAATACTCCAGAAAGGGCAGGTCTGTCACATTGGCCTGAGCAATGACGATCAGCCCTACGTGGTGCCCATGAATTACGGTTATAGAAATGGTTATCTCTATCTTCATTCTGCTTCAGAGGGACAGAAAGTCGATATGGCCAGGGGAAATCCTAAAATATGCTTCGAGGTTGATATTGATGCGGAAGTCTATTCCTCCGGTCCCGAGGCATGCAATTGGAGCAGCAGATACAGGAGCGTCATAGGCACAGGTCGGGTGGAATTTCCGGAAAAGGCTGAGGAAAAGGCGGAAGCCCTTAACGTTATGATGGAGCATTATGCAGGCAAAACTTTTGAATTTCCTCCCCAGGCTATAGCAAGGATATTGGTCTGGAAGGTAAAAGTGGACAGCATAACCGGCAAGAAAAACATTTAGAAGGGTCCTTGCAAAGCTTTTTTGACCGACTTGAGAGAATCGAAGAATATCCTTTGAGACCCGAAATTACAAAGAGTGGACAGTAGATAGAGGGGAGGAGTTGTCTTTGCCCTTTCGCTTTCCTTTAGCATTCTACAAAAGAAATGCCTTTACCCTTGTGGAACTTCTGATAGTGATCATAATCATCGGGATCCTTTCGAGTTCCCTTCTTCTCGTTGCAGGGCAAATTGAGGAAAAAAGTACTGCCACCAGGATCATTTCTGAGGCAAGGACCATGAAAGCCGCAGCCCTGCTGTATTATTCCGAGCATAATAGCTGGCCTA
>CAZFJG010000139.1:0-3924 GCA_964519285.1 uncultured Synergistales bacterium
GCTGCATCTGAGCTTCGCGTGCTATCTCGATATCTGAGTACATCTGCCTTCCTCCCTTCATTTCTCCTTGATTATCCTATATTTTCATTGACAAACCTGTTGATTTTATCACAGACTATCTTACCTTCTGCAAGGATGTCTTCCGTTTCCCTGGAGGTCTTTTCGACAAAGTCATTGTCCTTTATGGACGGGAGGTTTATATTTACGTTCATGACTGCTCCCTCAAGGCCTGCATAGGCCTGCTGCGAAGAGACCCCAAGGTCGCTGATGGCATTGGTATTGGACTTTCCGAGAAGACTTTCTGCTACTTTCAGAACTTCAAGGCACCTTTGGCCTATGGCAAGGGGAGATTGAACGGCCTCCCTGAAACCTTTCTGGATGGCTTCCTTCCTCTGCTGTTTCTGGTCTTCGGTCTCCTTTGGCATTTTGAAAGCCTTCATCACACCGTTGAATGCCTGGGTGTCAAGGTCTACCCTTTCGAGAAGTTCCGAAGAAAGTTCCCTGCTTTTTTTGAGAGCTTCTTCCAATTGATTCTGCCATTCTTCGTAGTCCTCTTTCCCTATGCTGAGATTGCAGACCATTGAGACGAGATCTGCACCCAGGCTTCCGGAAAGGGCTGCTACGCTTCCTCCTCCAGGAGCTGGAGAATCCGACGCAAGAACGTCGCTGAAATCTTTAAGTGTCTTTTCTACGAGCATTGCCGGGCCTCCTTACTTTATGGCAAGGATATTGTTCTCGATTATCTGTTTGTAATCGAAATCCACAAGCTTAAGATAATACTCTGCGCAATTGACCAGGGCTTCCTGTGGAAGAGTTCCGCAGATCTGGGTTCCCACCACTGAAAGCCCATACCTCTTAGCCTCATTTTCTATCACCTGGACAGCCCTGTAAATAGGTGTCTGGGTTATATCGAACATATTCATGGAAACTGCAACGTTTTCATAACCGTCAGGCTTGAAGGCAACTGAACGTATGGTGCTGAAACCACCACTTGGTCCCCTGAGCATCTTCGCTATTTTTTTCGCAACGGAAAGATCCTCGGTGTTGAGAAGCACATTTATGGCTACAAGATTTCTCTGTCCGGCACTGACTATTGTAGCCCCTGCAGAGGCGTGAAGCTTTGCAGGACCAAGGTCTGGAGCTCTTTCTGGAAGGTGAACCACTTCCTTAAGTCCCTCATATTGTCCCTTCCTTATGTAGGCAAGCTCTTTCCTTTCAGGAGTACAGGCATTCTCTCCGCTGTAATAGACGGGGACCTGATACTTTTCCCAGACTTCTTTTCCGAGCTTTTCAGCGTAGGCTGTGCACTCCTCGAGGGTAATATTAAGTAATGGGAACACGGGGATGGTATCCTGGGCTCCGATTCTGGGATGTTTGCCCTCCTGTCTCTCCATGTCTATCAACTCATAGGATTTTCCGGCCATCGCGAGAAGAGCCTCCCTGAGGGGTTCCGGTTCACCGATGCACTCTATGACCGTTCGATTAAAATCTGCATCCGGGAAATAATCGATCAGCTGGACTCCGGGCCTGTTCCTTATCTGGTCCACCACGGCCTCGTATACCTCTTTATCCCGTCCATTGCTGAAATTTGGCACTGCATGGATGTACTGTTTTTTCTCTGACAATTTGTCTTCCTCCCTGATGTTCTTTATAATTATTTAAAATTTCTCTTTCTTTTGTCTGGCGGGTACCCATCCTGTAAATGGGTACCCGCCCTGTCTGTTTCACTATTTTCCTTAATATTCTTTTCTGGTCCCTGACTTTAGTTCTCGTAGCGTGATTCTATCTCGGCCATTTCCTCCCTGAGGGTCTTGAGCAGTTCTTTTGCGAACTCAGGATCACCTGAAAGCCTGTAGTATGTCTCGTCTGCTTTTTTAGCCACTTTCTTGAAGGCTTCCCTTTCCTCGCTGGTAAGGTCATAGTACTTCTGGTCCTCTTTAAAATTCTCGACCATCATCTCAAGACGCTCCTGGTTCAGCTGTTCCTGTACCTCGTGGATGTAGGGGCGTACTTCATCCACTGACTCGAGAACTATCTGGCGGATGTCCTCGGGAAGGGACTCCATGAAGTTGACGTTGGCAAGGTGCTGCATTACATAGACGTTGTGCCTGGAGCCGATAAGATACTGCTGTACATCCATAAACTTCATCTCCTGGGTTGTAACAGGAGCATTTTCCTGGGCTTCAACTATATTAAGCTGCAGGGCACTGTAGAGCTCGGTAAAAGAGAGAGGCGTAGGATTAGCTCCGTAGGCCTTGTATGTCTCTACAAGAAGCTCTGAAGGCATTACACGGATCTTGACACCCTCGAAATCCTCGGGCTTGTGGATCTCCTTGTTAGCTGTCCAGAACATTGCTCCTTCGGCAAAGTAGGAAAGTACCGTAATTCCCTTCTGCTCGTATTTCTCGTTGAGCATCTCGTTAAGAGCCTTGCTTTCGGCAAGGAAATCCCTGTTGACGAGAGAATTATCGGAGAAAAGAAACTGCAGTCCAAGGATCTGGTTCTCGGGAACTATTGAACTTGACTGACTTGGCCCGGTAAAGCAGAACTCTATAGCACCGTTCAGGGTAAGCTCGAACATCTCAGTGGGAGTTCCAAGGGTACCTGAGTGATAAATGTCAAGCTGGATGTCGCCATTGGATTTCTCCTTGAGGAGACGTGCAAATTCCTGGGCGTACATGTCAGCTACACTTCCGGCGATTGTTTCTGTGGCCGCGCGCCACTGGTACTTCGGTGCCGCAATGGCTCCGCCAGCAAAGGCGAAAAGACAGACTGCTACAAGGGAAATACTTACCATACGTAAAAAGTTCTTTTTCATGATCTAATCCTCCTGAATTTTTTGATTATTTAACTGATTTGTGGTTCTTGACTTTCCAGGTTCCACTTATCTGAAAGCTACAATGACTATACCAATCCTCCTCCCGGTTCCCTGCCTGAAGATCACTGGACCATCATGTCCCTGAGGAACAGTGCTATCTGTGGGAACAGTATCAGAAGCAGGGACACAAACATCATAATTGCTATAAAGGGGAATACCCCTTTTACCACGTCCAGGTACCGTTGTTTGAAAATCGCTATGGCAGTGAATATATTGCACCCGAATGGCGGTGTGGTGGATCCTATGGCTGCCTGAAGGGTAACTATGGTCCCCACCAGGACTGTATCGAGACCGGAAGCCATTACGGCCGGTTTGAAGATGGGGGTAAGGATCATTATTACCACTATGGGATCAACGAACATACAGCCAAGGAAATAGGCAAGGCTCAGGACGATAAGGATCCTTAAAGTAGTGGGATCTGCCCCGAGAAGCGGCGGTAGTATCAGGTTAGGTATTCTTGCAAAGGATACCGTCCAGGAAAAGACCTGACCCATTGCAATAAGCACAAAAACTATAGCTGTCACAATACCTGTACGAAGAGCTATTTTTGGCACATCACTGAGGGTGATCGACTTGTAGACAAAATACTCAAGGATGAACGCATAGAGCACTGAAACGGCTGCTGCCTCTGTGGGACTGAAAACTCCTGAATAGATACCTCCGAAAATAATAACCGGAAATGTAAAGCTCAGCAGCGCTTTTCTCAGGGCCAGAAGACGTTCGCTCCATGGTGCAGGATCAGCCTGCAGGTCCTTGCCGGAGATAAACCAGGAATATATACAGAACAGGAACCAGATAAGCAGTCCAGGACCTACTCCTGCTATAAAGAGCTCTCCTACGGAAGCTCCCGCCACAACTCCGTAGACTATCATATAGACACTGGGTGGTATCAGCAGTGCAATTACTGCTGAGTTTATTATCAGAGCTGTTGAAAAAGACGACTTGTATCCTGCCTGAAGAAGCAAAGGACGCAGAGGGCCGCCGATGGCTACAACAGTTGCCTGAGTGGAACCTGAAACAGCACCGAAGAGGGTGCATGCGGTAGT
>CAZFJG010000140.1:0-3881 GCA_964519285.1 uncultured Synergistales bacterium
TACGGAATTCCGGACTACAGGCTTCCCCAGGAAGTTTTGCAGAAAGAGATAGACTGGCTCCTTGATCACGGTATCGATGTACGCACAAACACAGCTCTCGGAGTGGATGTTACACTCGACGAACTTAGAGAAAACCACGAAGCTGTACTTTTGGCAATGGGTTGCTGGCAGAGTTCCTCCATGAGAGCCGAAGGTGAGGATCTTGACGGAGTCCTGGGCGGAATAGACTTTCTCTACGAAGTCAATAAAGGCAACCATCCCGAACTGGGAAACAATGTCGCAGTTATAGGTGGCGGTAACACTGCCATGGATGCCTGTAGATGTGCAAAACGACTTGGAGCCGAAAATGTCTCAGTTATCTACCGCAGGACCAGGGATGAGATGCCTGCAGAAGATCTCGAGATCGAGGAAGCCATGGAAGAAGGAATAGAGTTCACGTTCCTGGCTTCTCCGAAAGCCGTAGTAGGTAATGGCAAAGTAGAAAAGATCATCTGCGAAAAGATGGAACTCGGAGAACCAGATGCCTCGGGCAGGAGAAAACCTGTACCTACCGGAGAAACCTTTGAAATGCCAGTCGACAACGTCATAGCAGCTATAGGTCAAAAGATCGACTTCAGCGGCATACCCGAAGAATTGTATGACGGAAGAAAAATGATGGTAGATAAAGACTACGCCACACCTCTTTCTGGTGTCTTTGTCTGTGGAGATCAGCAGACCGGACCCAAGATCGCCATAGAGGCAATTGGAAACGGACATTGGGCAGCTGATTCGATTCACAATTACATAAAAACCGGCAAACCCGAGAAACCCTTTGTCTACGATGTAACAAGAGATGATCTCGGTCCTGATGATTTCCTTGACATAGAAAAACAGCCCCGGGAACAACTCAAGCATGTACCAGCTAAGGAAAGACTTTCAAAACCCTTTGAAGAATACAGCGAGGGCCTTACCGAAGAACAGGTGCTCAAGGATGCCTCGAGATGCATGGAATGTGGTTGTCCCGATGTTTTCGAGTGTAAACTCAGGAAATACGGTATCGACTACAAGGTAGACCCTGACAGGATAGCTGGTGAACACATATCCAAAACAGAGGAAGCCAATGAATATTACATCAGGAATATGGACAAATGCATCCTCTGCGGCAGATGCGTTAGGGCTTGCGACGAGATCGCTGGATTCCATGCCATTGACTTTGCCCAGAGAGGCTTTAAATCTGTCATGTCCCCTGAGTTCTACGAACCCATAGAGTCATCGGACTGCACTTTCTGCGGCCTGTGTACACAGGTATGCCCTGTCGGAGCACTTATTGAGAAAAAAGCTCCGAGGTGGCCCCATACAGAATCGCCTGAGATCGTCAAAACCACCTGTAATAAATGTCCTGTAGGTTGCGAACTGGAACTCAATCTTGACCTGTCAAATGAGAGGATCGTCAGGATCACTTCTGACCTTGATTCATTGACCTCACCAAGTCATGGACATTGCTGCGTAAAGGGACGCTACCATTTCCACGATGTATCTGACAACAGGCTGGAGGTCCCAGTGGTGGAAGGCAAAGCCACTGACTGGGAAAGTTCCCTTGACGCTCTTGCCGAAGTCCTTCGCAAATCAGACCAGAAGGAAACTGCTGTTTTAACCAGTGCCTCTCTGTTCAACCAGGATTACAGGGCTTTAGACAAGTTCTTCACAGAGTATTCATGGAACCCCGCAACAGGCATTAATGATATCGATACCTTTGGACCTGCAAGACAGGTTCTTGAAAACAGGATAGGAGCCACTGCCAAAAGGAGTCTCTATGACTGTCTGAACTCTTCGAATGTATTTTTAGTACTTCAGACCAGGATAGACAGTGAACAACCTGTACTTCTGTCCTGGATCAGAAGGTCCATGAGAAAGAACGGTTCTAAACTGGTCTTTGTTGGACAGGAACCTGAGATGCTTGCAAGAGGAGAAAATGCGATAGTATTTACTCCGCCTGAAGGCTCTGAAAGAGATGTCACAAAGGGTATTTACACGGCAATACTGATAAGGGAAGATCAGGATATTCCGGAAGAACTTGGGAAACATACTCCAGAAAAAGTGTCTGCTCTTACAGGAATCGATAAGGACAAGTTCTTCAGAGCTGCGGATGCCATACTGCAATCCACAAAAATGGTGACCCTCTTTGGCTCTGAAGCAGCATCAAGCCCTGAAATGGCAAATTCAGCTGCAGATATAATGGAGTTTACCGACAAGAAGGATCATTTCCTCCTATACAGGGAAGCAAATGCAATGGGAGCGGTATCTTCTGGTATAGCCTCAGGATCTTTCATGGATATTATGTCCGATATCAGGAGCGGCGCTATGAAAACTGTGATCCTTGTAGATATCAATATGGCTGAAACTGGCCTCACCAGGGACGACATAGACAATATAGAGAACCTTGTTGTTCTTACCACAGCTATGCCAGACACTGGATTGTCTGAAAATGCAATAGCCCTTCCCATTGCATCCTGGGCTGAAAAGACAGGAACAGTAACCAGCCTCGACAATGTAGAACTTGAAATGAAGGCAGGACCTGCTGTCAAAGGTTCTGCAAAAGAACTGAGCTGGATGCTCTCTGCAACCGCAAGAAGGCTTGGTCTTGAAATAAGCTCCAATAATCTGAGTTATCAGAAATAATAAAAAAGTACCAACAAAAAAGTGGGTGGCGGAAAAATCCGCTACCCACTTTTTTATTTATAAGTACTGAAATTACTACTTGTCTTTTTCCTCTTCTTCTGACTTTCTGGCAGCAACGATCTTTTTGATGATCTCTTCGGGCACTTCTTCATAATGGGAATGTTCCATGGTAAAAGTTCCTCTGCCCGATGTCATGGACCTGAGGATTATGGCATATCTGAACATCTCTGCAAGGGGTACCTGGGCTTTCACTACCTGTAGACTGCCCTTGCTGTCGATTCCCATGATCTTTCCCCTTCTGCTGTTGAAATCTCCCATTACATCTCCGAGATAATCCTCGGGAACAACAACTTCTACGTTCATTATAGGCTCAAGAAGTACAGGAGATGCTTCCGCCATACCCTTCTTGAAAGCAAGATGAGCAGCTATTTTGAAGGCCATTTCGGATGAATCAACATCGTGGTAGGATCCAAAGAAAAGGCTTGCTTTAAAGTCTACACAGGGGAATCCTGCAAGAACTCCTGTCTTGATGACCTCATTGAGACCTTTTTCCACTGCAGGAATATAGCCTTTGGGAATTGCTCCACCAACAATTTTGTCCTCGAACTCAAAACCCTCTCCTCTTGCTTTTGGGCTGAACTCGATGTGGACATCACCGTATTGTCCTCTTCCTCCTGACTGCTTTTTGTGCTTGCCCTGGGCTTTAGCAGTCCTTCTTATGGTTTCTTTATATGGCACCTGCGGAGTTCTTGTATCAAGCTCCACTCCGTACCTTTCTTTAATTCTTGCCAGAACGATATCAAGATGAAGATCTCCCATTCCGGAAAGAACATTGTCACCTGTATCTACGTTCTTCTCAAAACTGAGGGTTGGATCTTCTTCAAGCATTCTGTGAAGAGCGGTGGAAAGTTTGTCCTCATCCGCCCTGCTTTTAGCTTCAACGGCAACACTGTAAACAGGCTGAGGAAACTGTATCGGAGGATAATGGAAGCTGGTACCCTTTGAGGCAAGAGTATCTCCAACATGTGTACTGTGCAGTTTTGGTATTGCTATGATATCTCCCACCACTATTTCTTTTTCGTCCTCTCCATCTTTTCCGGTCATCTTCCTGAAAGAACTGACTCTCTCATCTTCTCCCCGGTTGACGTTGTAGACAGGTTTTTCAGAAGTAGTACTTCCCGAGTTGACTCGGATAAAACTCAGTTTTCCAACGAAGGGATCCA
>CAZFJG010000141.1:0-3852 GCA_964519285.1 uncultured Synergistales bacterium
TGTCTGACTGTCAAGGATAATATAAAAACCCTCTCAAAACTTTTTCAAATAAATCCGCAAAACCATAAGTTTAATTTTTTAATTAAAATTAGAGTTTATAATATTTGTTCAGGAGAAATAAAGAAAGGAGAGAGCACAGATGGAAAAACTTTCCGGCTCAAGGGGATGTTTCGTCTGCGGAGATCCTGTTACTGAAAATGAGCGTTCCCTCGGTCTTGAGATTTTCTGGAACGGCGAGAAGGAAGAAACCCTCATAACACTTGACCCTGATCATACATGGTGCGGTTACGAAAACACAGTCCATGGAGGAATAATAGCAGCTGTATGCGACGACGCCATGGCGTGGGCTGTTAAACAGAAACAGGAAACCTGGTCTGTTACAGCAAAAATTGATCTTACCTACAGAAACCCTGTAACAACAGGGAAGAAATATTTCGCAAGAGGTTCGGTTCTTAAAACAAAAGGCAGAAAGGTAAACACATGCTGCAGAATTGAAGATTCTGAAGGTAAGGTATATGCTGAAGCAAAGGCTCTTTTTATTCTGCAACCAGACATTGGAGGAACTTATTAATGGCAAAAGACTGGATCACCACAAAAAAAGGGGATGCCGGAATGACAAGCCTGTGCAACGGAGACAGGGTTCCCAAGGATTCCAGGAGAGTTGAACTATACGGAACTATCGATGAATGCCAGGCTCATATCGGGATGGGAAGGGCAACATGCTCCTTTAATGAAATTTGCGACTTCCTTTGCAAACTGGAACAGGAACTTTCCACGGTAATGGGATATATAGCGTTATGTCCCGATATCGCACCTCCCAAGGCAGAGAACCTTGAAAAGATAATTGACCACGTTAAGGACGCCACCGGGGAAACCTTCAGGTTCATAAGGCCAGGTGATTCTGTACCTGGTGCAGCCCTGCACGCTGCCAGAACAGTCGCAAGGAGAGCAGAAAGGGTTGCTATCGGTCTTTACAGAAAGAAAGAGATCGACCCGGAAAGCTATATCTATATAAACAGGCTCTCTGATGCAATTTACGCACTCTCCCTATGGATAGATCATTCTTCAAGATCCGAAAGCAAAACATCCTGTGAGTAATTTTTTGAAAAGTTAAAACTACTGCACTATTTTTTGCTATATTGTATAATGAGTACATGCTTACAAGAGATGGATTGAGGAGGAATAATGTTGAAGAATGATCCCTTGTCCCCAGCGAAGAACCCTGACCTGAGACAGATAGTATATGAAAAACTCAAGGAAGCAATTGTAGAGGGAGTAATCCGGCCTGGCTCCAAACTTTCCGAGATAGATCTGGCTGACAAGCTGGCTGTTTCAAGAACTCCAGTGAGGGAAGCCATAAGACAGCTTGCCCAGACTGGTCTTGTAACCCTGACCCCGAGGAGGGGGGCCTATGTAACTCTTCCTACTCATGACGATGCGGACGATCTGTACGAATTGAGGCGGGAACTTGAAAGAATGGCTGTAAGAAATATCTGCAAAAACCCCCCCAGACATAAACTCATGCATTACAGGGAAATCTTCAATGAAATGAGCGACAATACTGATCATAGCGATTATCTCGTTGAAGATCAGGCATTCCACCAGTTCCTCTACCAGGAATGCGGAAACGAATATCTTCAGAAAATGCTTCAGAACATCATGGATCTCATAAATCTGTGCCGCACCTATTCAATAGAGACCGAAGACATTCATTTATCAAGTTTTCTGGAAGGACACATCCTGGTCATTGACGCCATACTTGAAGGTGAATGTGACAAGGCCGAGAGAGAGATGGACAGTCATATCGAGCTCACAAAAAAGGGACTGCTCGATTTCCTTACCGCCCATCCTGAAGGGGTAATAAACAGAAAGAGATAGTACATGATCCTCTTTCACAAAACATCAATGGCCGGTCAACTCCGGCCATCTTTTTTTTAACTTTCCCTGAACCTTCTCCAGAATTTTTTAAGCCTTGCAGTTATCTTTTTTTCATAACCCAGTGATCCTGGAAAGAAGAAGCGAACCGGTTCTCTTGTATATTTCTGGGGAAGCCAGTGCTCAGGAGCATCATGAGGATACTGGTATCCTGTTCCTCCCTGTTTCAGATGTTCCGGTACCTCCTGGATCTTTCCTTCTGTAATGGCTCTCTCTGCATTTTTAATTGCCATGTAACTGCTGTTACTCTTGGGAGCGCAGGCAAGATACAGTACAGCCTGTGAAAGAATTATTTTAGCTTCCGGATATCCAACATGATCTGCTGCATAAGCAGCAGAAACTGCCAGATCGAGGGCATACGGGTCTGCAAGACCTATATCCTCCGAGGCAAAGATCATCATCCTCCGGGTAAGAAATCGTAGATTCTCCCCACCTGCGACCAATCTTCCAAGCCAGTAAACGGCTGCATCTGGATCAGAACCTCGCATGCTTTTTATAAGGGCAGATACGACATCATAATGGTCATCCCCGGCTTTATCAAACCTTATTGATGGTCCACTGAAAAAGGTCTCTGCCATTTCTCCTGTTATTGTCGTAGCTCCCTTAGCCGCGGCAGCGCAGCAGAGGCTCTCTAACCTTGTAAGAGCCTGCCTTGCATCCCCTCCGGACATTTCAGCTATCTTTTCAAGAATATATCCAGGGACAGCTAAATCAAGATCTGAAAGACCTTTTTCCCCTGACAGCGCCCTTTCCATTATTTCTACAAGCTCCTGTTTTTCCAGAGGTTTGAGCTCAAAGACAAGAACCCTTGAGAGAAGGGTCTTGTTTATCTCGAAAAAAGGATTTTCAGTAGTTGTCCCGACAAGGATAATGTCTCCCTTTTCGACTGAGGGCAGCAACGCATTCTGCTGGCTTTTGTTGAAATGATATATCTCATCCACAAAAGCGATCACGGCCCTGCCGCCTGATAATCGTTTCTCATGCTCTGCCTGGGTAACCATATCCCTGAGCTGGGAAACCTTAGCTGATACGGCGTTGATCTCCATGATCTTCCTGTCAGTCTCTGAAGCCATTAATCTTACAAGTGTGGTTTTGCCGACACCTGGAGGACCATAGAGGATGCAACTTGGTATTCTACCGTCCTCTATAAGTGTTCTCAGGGGAGCTCCAGGGGCAAGAAGATGATCCTGTCCAGCAAAATCCGCTATTCCTGCTGGACGAACCCTGTCTGCAAGGGGCGATTCCCAGATCTGTTCACTTACATTTTCCCCCTTGTCGGAACCTTCCTCTCCGAAGATCAGTCTTTCCTGGGTCAATTAATAATTTCCTCCAGTTCCTTTTCGAGGTTCAACACATCAGAAACCGCACTAATTCCGCCATCAGAACCATGGACAAAAGCAAGGGGATAATGGGCTGACACATAATTTTTTATTGAGGAGGTAAGGGGCATGTCAATAATGGCTGGATGTCCTCCCGGCCAGTTCTCCCAATGTTCCATTGTTACTTTCGCTGCAGGATCCACAGACAGCCTGCCTATCCCGAGGGAAAGGGCGGTAAAGGCAATAGGCGCAATTCGGGGATTTTCAACGTCAAGGCTGAGCTCCAATTTCCACGCCTTTTCAAGCCACTTTTTCCCCTTTCTTTTTACAAGAGAGTGATATTCCCAGGGGACCATCGGGACAGGATTCCTAAGGCTGGCTACCATGTTATTAACGGTGGGGAAACAGGCATCTGCCCAGAAACTGTAGTCTTCATCTGTCCTTTCCACAAGAACTCCTCTCATGCCGGATCTTCTTGCGCCAACCATGTCATAAAGGAAATCTCCGACCATAACACATTCAGAATGGTGAACACCTATCTTTCGGGCAGCAAGGAGCAGAGCTCCCGGATCAGGTTTCTGGGGGCCTTCGTCCCTTG
>CAZFJG010000142.1:0-3809 GCA_964519285.1 uncultured Synergistales bacterium
ATGGTCAGAATTATCTTTCTTGTTGTTCCTGGCAATACCTTTTCATCGGGAGCGGTGATGAGCCTGCCCTCTTTTACCATGAAAAAGGAGCTGTGGGACGATTCTGTTATTTCCCCTTCAGGGCAGTAGAGGATTTCGTACACCTCGGGAGATTTTGAGTTTTCCCTGAATGCCAGCATGTAGTTTACCGATTTTGTCTCAGGCATTGGCCTTGCGGCGTTAACTGTCTTCAGCCATATGCCCTTTTTGTAAAGATCTGGTTCTGGTTTTACAGTTTCCTGGAAGATTATAAAAAATCTTGGATCTGTGAATTTGCCCATTTTTTCATCGTATTTATCTCCTCCGGTAATGTATGGACGTATGACCACTTCTGTCTGAGGTTTTTCAAAACGGGAAATGCCCTCCCGGATCAGTTTCGACATGGCATCCATAGAAACAGGTGGTTCAATTCCACAACTGCAGGCTGAATTGAAGAGTCTTTCCAGATGGGAAGTCAGATTTACCGGCCTTTTTTCGTGGGTGCTTATGCTATCGAATACACCTACTCCCCGCTGTATGATAAGATCAGTCACCGGGAGCAAAGTTTTTTCAGTGGGTAGATACTCTCCTTTAAAGTAGCAGAAATTCATTTTATTCACCTCTATACTCTGTATGCTCTGAAGTAACCTGACAATTCTAACATGACCCTGAAAAAACTGAAGCATTCCCTAATGCAATTTATCTTATACTTGCCTTTAATAGCAGTTGTTGAGGTATAATTTTAAAAGTATGTACTCCAGTGTAAAAGTGCATAAATGTCATCTATTCTGAGACTGAAGGAGTCATCGAATGGAGTTAAAGGGGAAAACAGCCGGAATTGCCCTTTTTACAGCCCTTTTTTGTTCTTTCTGTTTCCTTTTCTGTTCCCCGAGAATGGCTTTTGCCGAGGGTACTTCTGAAGGAGATTATCAGATCCTTGTCCTGAATTCCTACGGAGAATGGTATAACTGGACCTCCAGCATTAACGATGGGATAATCAGGGCTTTTGAAGAGAAGAATATCCGCGGAGATTTCTATTTCGAACATATGCATGTAAAAAGATTTTCTTTCCAGGATTTTTTTGAAAAATATTACGACATGCTTGAAAGAAAATACAGCAATACCCGTTTTGACCTGATTCTTTCAACGGATGATGACGCCTTAAGATTCCTTTCCAGGTATGCTCATGGGCTTTTTCCAGGTGTTCCGGTGGTTTTCTGTGGTGTGAACGATCCTTCCGTTATAAAGAACAGTTCACTGGACGCAGCTGGCTTTATTGAAGATCTTGCCATCAGGGAGACCGCGGACAAGGCCCTGACCCTCCATCCTGAAACATCCAGGATAATTCTCGTAAGCGACGGAACAACAACTGGCAAGATCCTTCGTAAGCAGGCAGGAAAGGACCTGGCTTCCCTTGAGTCCACTATTAGCATAATCGACCTTCACGATCTGGGAAAGAGCGCTCTCCAGAGGCGCCTTCGCGCCCTTGAGGATACTCCCTCTGTTATCCTTTTCCTCGGTTTTTACAAAGGATCAGATGACGAGATCTATACCACCGAAGAATCCCTTGCCCTGATCAGAGAGTCTTCTTCCTGGCCCGTCTATTCCTTCTGGGATTTTACCCTTCTTGATGGACCTTATTCTGCAACTGGTGGAATAGTCTTTGAAGGCGAGAAGATAGGATATGAGGCAGGTATGGCTGCTGTCAATATCCTTGATGGATCAATACTTCCAGAAGGAATACTTGCCCTTGACCCGGAAGAACCTGAAGAAATGTACAGTTTCCCTTCTGCCAGAGATTTTGGCCTTGATACGAAGAGCCTCGCTGGTTCAGGAACTCTTCTTTATAAGACGGAATCATTTTTTGAGAGATATGCAGGCCTAATCGCCGTCAATGTTCTTTTCTTTTGTGTAATGGCAGTCCTTTTCGCAGTTTTGTTCTATGTAAGTTCCCGCAGAAAAAAGATCGAAAAAGAACTGGAGACCGAAAAGGAGTATTGGGAAAATCTTTTTCATGAATCTCCGGAAGCTATAGTGATAACAGATAAAAAAGGTATTCTTCATAGGGTGAACAGGTCTTTCTGCTATCTTTTCGGATTTAAGGAGGAAAAGATCCTGGGCAGATCCCTTGATGGACTGTTTGCGAGGAACCGAAAACAGTTCGAGGAGGCTGTAAGCCTGACCGAAAAAATCGAAAGTGCGGATATTCTGGAGATAGAAACTCTCAGAAATGACAGAAACAACAGAGAAATTTCCGTTTCTCTAATGGGTGTACCTCTTGTGGATAACAGAGGGGAAAGGTATAATTTCTGGATTTACAGGGATATTACCCAATTGAAAAAAGCAGAATCAGAGCTGGCCTACAGGTTACATTTCGAGGAGATCCTGTCTCAGGTTTCATCAAGGCTGGTCTTTATCGATAACCTGAACAGAACTCTGGATGAGATCATGGAAGAACTCGGCAGTTTTCTGGGGTGCTCCGGAATTTATCTTTTCTCTATAGCCAGACAGGAAGGAAGACTATCTCTCATACACGAAACAGTAATGTCGGGCAGGAAGAGAGGGGATATCCTCTCTTTATATAACCTCTCAATTTCCGATTGGATCCCCCTTTTCAGGACAATAAGAAAAGAAAGCTATTTTTTCTATGATAAAAACAATAATGGGCAGTGTCTGAATGACATTGTATGCAAAGATAGTTCAATAGCATCCTTTCTTGCTTTGCCTCTGAATTTCAGTAATGATAAAGAAGGAATAATCCTCTTTGAAAATTTTAAAGCTGAACGTGCCCGGGAAATGACGGACATAACCTTTCTCAAGGCCATTGCTGACTTGTTGGGTGAAACCTTCAGCAAGTTCGAGAAAAACAGTGAACTTGAAAAAACCGCCAGGGACCTGGAGAAGACTTTTAAGGGAGCATTCGGAACCATAACAAGGATGCTCGAGATAAAAGACCCCTATACCTGCGGACATCAGGAAAGAGTAACAGAGCTTGCTGTTGCAATAGCCAGGGAAATAGGTCTTGATAAACAAAGAATTGAAGCTATCTATTATGCTTCACTCGTGCACGACATTGGTAAAATAAGCATACCAGGAGAGATCCTCGCCAAACCTGGAAGGTTGTCCAGTGTGGAATTCGAGCTTATCAAAAACCACGCCAGGTATGGATGGGAAATACTGAAAAATATAAAATTTCCCTGGCCTGTTGCCGAGATAGTTTATCAGCATCATGAACATATTGACGGCTCAGGATATCCGAGAGGTCTGAAGAACGAAGAGATTCTCATAGAAGCCAGGATAATGACAGTCGCTGATGTGGTGGAGGCAATGTCTTCGGACAGGCCCTATCGCCCAAGACTTGGGATCGAAAGGGCTTTGGAGGAAATTTCAAAGTACAGTGACAGATGGTTTATGCCCGAAGTTGTTGAGGCTTGCCTTTGTCTTTTCAGGGAGAAAGATTTCTCTTTCAGCTCACGGGAAGAAAGAGAAGCTCAGCCAAGTGAAAGAAGGGTCTGACTGCATGGTCTCCGCAAGAAAGATAGCCATTCTGTCTGTTCTTGTAGCTTTTTTATTCCTGACCGGCGCAGGAACAGCTATTGCTGCGCCGGGATCATCTACTGCAGGAAAAGCTGGTCTTGAAATAGGAGAAGCCAAGAGGGTGATGATCCTTCATTCCTATCATAAGGGCTACCCCTGGACAGACATGTTAGGAAAGACCATTATGAAGACTTTGGAGTCAAGGTACTCCAGGGTGGATTTTGTAACTGAATACATGGATGTAAAACGAGATC
>CAZFJG010000143.1:0-3782 GCA_964519285.1 uncultured Synergistales bacterium
TAGGGACCCCTGTTCCTCTGCCCCTTGAGATGGTGGAAGAATTCATAAGCCGCCATGAAAAGGTTATAGTATTCGAGGAGACCTATCCTGTGATCGAGATGCAGTTACCTGACAGAACGAAGATAATGGGCAGATGGAACGGATATGTACCCCAGGATGGAGAGCTTGTAAATGATGTAATAAAAGTGTATCTCTTCAAGGCCATGGGGGAAGTTCCCGAAGGTCCGGCCGGTGCAGAGAGACTCGAAAAGGCCAGGACAGAACTGGATCTTTTCACCCGTCCCCCCAAACTCTGTCCCGGATGTGGACATCGTCCGAGCTATGCTGCACTGAGAAAAGCCTATCCCAACGGTATAGTGTGCAGCGACATTGGCTGCTATGGCCTTTCCATTCGCCAGAACGCAGTGGATTCCTGCCTGAGCATGGGAGCGTCAATTACAGTTGCTTCGGGTATGTATCTGGCCTACAAGGCTGATAATAAAAAGGCTGAAAGGCCTGTTTTTGCGACCCTGGGAGACTCTACTTTCTTCCATAACGGTATGACGGGATTGACAACAGCTGTTTACAACAGGCATGGATTCGTCCTATGTATTCTGGATAACAGTATTACTGCAATGACTGGCGGGCAGGACCACCCAGGAACAGGCAGCAAGATGAGAAAGAACGAAGATGGAACAAGAGTATCCCTTGAAGAGGTCGTAAAAGGTTGTGGAGTAAGATATATAAAGGCTATTGAGGCATACGATCTGAAGGATAACGTGGAAGTAATAAAGGAAGCATCGGAGTACGCAAGAGAGAACGAAGAACCTGCTGTTCTGATCTTCAGGCATCCATGCATAACAAAGCTCAAGGTAACTCAGGAACGTAAACCAGTAAAGGTTGATCCTGAAAAATGCATCGGCTGTCGTTACTGCATAGACTTTTTCAATTGCCCCGGACTTGTCTTTGACGAGAAAAACAAAAAAGCCTTCATTGATGAACGGTTCTGTGTTGACTGTGGCGTATGCGTACAGATCTGTCCTCACGGAGCCATTGTTCCCGTAAAGGAGGAGAAGTGATCATGCAATATATTATTGCCGGCATCGGCGGCCAGGGTATTCTTTTTTCGAGCAAGGTTCTGGGTCATATTGCTCTTTTGAAGGGTATCAATGTTATAGGCAGCGAGGTTCACGGAATGTCCCAGAGGGGAGGTTCCGTTATCAGCCATTACAAGACAGGGGATTACTCCAGTCCCCTGGTTGAGAAGGGAGAGGCTGATGTGCTGCTGGCTTTTGACCAGACTGAGGCCCTGAGAAATTATGATTTTCTGAAAGAGGGCGGCCAGGCAGTGGTCAACGTTGATAACATGGATCATATAAATAACGTAGAGCTCTCAGGATATTTTAAAGAGAGGAAAATAACCCTTCATCCCATAAAGGGCTATGAAGTTCTAAAGGAGCACATGCAGGGTAGTTTTCTCTTCCTTAACGTTCTTATTCTGGGTGCCATGTGCGGAAGGGATCTGGGAGACTTCTCTCTGGAGGAGCTGAAAGAGGCTGTTTCGGAGCTCTCTCCTGACAGATTCAGAGACCTTAACCTGAAAGCTGTGGATCTTGGATTCAGGGAGATGAAGGACAACTAAAGCGACAATGCCGGCTTTCTTTCAGGTTTTAGCAGAGAGGACATGCTTTCAGAGAGAGCTACCAGTTGGTATACTATGGTAAAGAATAGTTATTGGAACGTTAAGGGGGTATGGATTTGAAGTACGAAGTAGCAAAGGAAATATTTGAAAAATATCCTGGTTACTGCAGGGCCGTAGTAGTGGCAAAGGATATCGATAACTCTGGCGAAGACAGTACTCTTATGAAGGAACTTACAGGTCTTGAGGAAAAAATAAGAAATAACCCCGAAATGGGCAACTACAAGGAGATATCCAACATAGCAGCATGGAGGGAAGTCTTCCGAAGTATGGGTTTGAATCCTAACAAGTATCCTCCTTCCATTGCCAACCTGATAAAGAGAACCTACGCGGGGAAGGATCTACCCTTTATAAACAGGCTTGTAAGTATTTTCAATGTAATAAGCCTGAAGTATATTATTCCCTGCGGCGGAGATGATCTCGATGCCGTTACAGGTGACATAAGTCTTGATTTTGCATCAGGGATAGAGGAATATGTTCCCCTTGGAAATCCTGACAAAATGGAAAATCCCACACCCGGAGAGGTAATTTACTACGATACAGGCAACAGGGACGTTTTCTGCAGGGGTTGGTGCTGGAAGAACGGTGATCGCAGTAAGATAATGCCTGAGACCCGAAATGTTGCCATCAACATCGAAGGGATGCCGCCCCAGGGCAGGCCTGCCCTGGATGATATTGCAGGAGAACTTTCTGCCAAGGTTGAAAAATATTGTGGGGGAAATACGGAGATACATTTCCTTGAGGCGGACAGTCCGTCCTTTGAGATCCATCTTTAGATGAAAGGGTGATGCCATAATGTACAGCAATTACTCTGAGATGAAGGAGAAGGCCAGGAGTGAGGGTGCAGTCAGGATGAGTGTGGCCGTTGCACATGACAGAGATGTCCTCAAGGCCGTTAAAATGGCCATGGAGGAAGGAATTGCCGAGCCTGTCCTGGTAGGTGATGAAGGTCCCATTGTCTCACTGATGGAGAAAGAAGGTCTTCCCTCGAGCGTTAAGGTCATACATGAACCTGACGATGGCAGGGCAGCATTAAAGGCTGTATCCCTGGTCTCTGACGGCAAGGCAGATATTCTAATGAAAGGCCTTGTAAACACGAGTGTTTTTATGAAAGCCGTTCTTGACAAGGGATGTGGCTTGAGGACAGGCAGACTCCTCAGTCATCTCGCAGTTTTTGAGATCCCCGGGACGGAGAAACTACTTTTCAGTTCCGACGGAGGCATCAACGTAGCTCCTGATTTAGAACAGAAAAAGCAGATCCTTGAAAATGCCCTGGGAGCCCTCCGGGAAATGGGTATCTCCAATCCAAATGTGGCAGTACTTACAGCCAACGAAAAGGTAAGCGAAAAAATGCCAGCCACAGTGGATGCAGCCAGGCTTGTGAGGATGAACAACGACGGAGAGATCTCCATACCTTGTGTAATGGAAGGTCCTATAGCTCTGGATGTGGCGATAAATCCTGAGGCGGCAGCACATAAGGGTATATCAAGCAGGATCAGCGGCAAGGTGGATCTTCTTATTCTTCCCAACATCGAAGCGGGAAACATCATGGGAAAGACCCTCATATACTATGCCGGGGCCAAAATGGCCGGAATAGTTCTTGGTACATCAAGTCCTGTAGTACTTGCTTCAAGGGCCGAGACAGCAGAAGGAAAGCTGAATTCGATAGTGCTTGCTGCCATGTCGCTGAAAAGATAGAACAGGGGGATATCCCCCTGTTCTATCTTTATCAAGAAAAAATAGAACCTCTTTTGACATTTCCCACCAACTATTATTTATTTTATTTCCCGCCAATTCCTAATTTACATAAACGTTACTGTAAAGAAACATTTTAGTAACTTTTTTAAGGTATCTTCATCCCGTAAATCGATATTGCCTTCGAGGCAAAAATTATTTTAGGGGTGAAATTGGATGACAAGAAACATGAGAAGGTTCGGAAAAGTTGGATTAGTCCTTATGGCTGCCGTTTTTGTTTTCAGTCTTTTCGCAGCAGTTAACACTTCACAGGCTTTTGCAGCCGACGCAAAGTACGTTTTTCTTATGATCGGAGACGGAATGGCTTCTCCCCAGAGGAACGCAGCGGAGATATATCTTGCTGCAGCCA
>CAZFJG010000144.1:0-3617 GCA_964519285.1 uncultured Synergistales bacterium
CAGTACCAGATCGCAGATCCTTCCGCTTTTGTAGTAAATGTACCCAGCGATCAAAGGCTCAGACAGAAAATGATCCGGGATATTGCAGAATCCACCATGAGACAGGTTATCGCTTCAAGGAAGCTTGATGATGTTCTGACCAAAGAAAAGGAAGCTTCTCAGACCGAGGCAAAACAGTTGATACAGAAGAACATGGAAGCCCTTAAAACTGGTATCTTTGTCGTTGCTGTGCAGTTCCAGGACGTAGTCCCTCCTGAACCTGTCCAGGCCGCTTTCAGCGAGATAAATTCTGCAAAAGCTGAAAAAAACAGGCTGATACTCGAAGCGGACAAATATTCAAACCAGATCCTTTCCAGGGCTGAAGGGGAAGTGGATCAGATCCTGAATGCTGCAGAAGCTTACAAATTCCGGAGAATAGCAATAGCCGAAGGCGAGGCAGCAAGAATAACATCCCTGAATGCTTCTTACAAAGAGAACCCGGAACTCGTGCTTAACAATCTCTGGTTTGAGAACATGCAGGATATATGGCCAGATCTGAAGGTGATCATAGTTGACGAACGCCAGAATTCCCTTCAGGTACTGCCGCTCGAGAAACTAATGGAAATGAACTCCCCGACAAATGGGAAAACAAGGTAAGGAGGGTCTTTTATGAAGAGTTTAAACAAAAGTCTGATCTATATCGTGATAATACTTGCCCTCCTTGTCGCAAGCGGTTCTTTTTACGTTCTCAGGGCAGATAAGCAGGTAGTTGTAGTAAGACTTGGAAAAGTTGTTGCGTCAAATACTGAGCCGGGCTTATATTTTAAGCTGCCATTTCTTGACAGAACTGTCACATATACAAAAAAACTGATCGAATATGACGCTGATCCTGTAGCAGTAGTAACCAGCGATAAGAAAAACCTTGTGTTTGATACCATAGCACTGTTCAGAATATCCGATCCTGAAACCCTTTACAGGCGGGTAAGAACAGTTGCATCAGTACAGCAGAGACTGGATGATTCTATATATTCTGCTGTAAGAATTGTTGCGGGAAGGCTCACACTTGATGAACTTGTGAAAAGCGGACGCGAGAAAGCCATTGATAGATCTGGAAATATTGCCCGTACACAATCACGGCAATATGGAGTGGAAATTATATCGGTAGCTTTCAAAAGAGTATTTTTACCTGCAGAGAACGAGCAGGCTGTTTACAGATCCATGCAGGCGGAAAGAAACCGTGTGGCTGCTCAATTAAGGGCACAGGGACAGGCTGAAGCAATGCGCAGAAGATCCATTGCGGATAGAAAGAACGTGGAAATGATAGCAGAGGCAACAAAAACCGCTGAAGAAACCAAGGGTGAAGGTGACAGGATAGCCCAGGAGATCATCGCAGACTCTACCTCTGAAGCAAAAGATCTATATATTTTCCTTAAAACGATGGAATTCTACAGTAATGTTCTTGCCGACACACCTGTTATGCTTAAACCCGGAGATGGCGTTCTTAAATATCTGAAAGGTATCAGTTCTTACAATGAATCTGGGATCCTGCCCGGCAGCCCTTACAGGCAGAATTAGATTAAACAGGTTTTGGAGGGATCAATAAAAATGAAATTTGACTGCATATCCTCGGATCCGGTCTCAAGGGATAAAAACTATTCGTCTGGTGTTATAAACCTGCTTCTGCATCAGGGAAATGACAGGCTTCACGGTTTGATGTACACCCCCTCAGGCAAGGGTCCTCATCCGACAATAGTACTGCTCCATGGATTTCCAGGATACGAACAAAACCTTGACCTTGCCCAGACACTACGGCGTGGAGGATTCAATGTCGCCACTTTTCATTACCGTGGATCATGGGGAAGTGAAGGAGATTTTTCATTTTCCAATGTTCTTGAAGATACCGAACTTATCATACGAACCCTTTCTTCGGAAAAAGCAGAAAATGATTATGGGATAGACCGCGACAGGATAATCCTGGCCGGGCACAGCATGGGAGGTTTTGCCGCAATAATGGGAGCATGCTCCTTTCAGCACATAACCCGTGTAATATCCATAGCCCCTTACAACCTTGGAGCAGTCAGCAAAAAATGCGGAAGAGACAGCTCCTTCAGAGACAAAACAGTAGAAATGTTCGAAGAATGTACTGTTCCCCTCAAGGGAACCGGAGTTTATGAACTCCTCGAGGAATTAAGGATTCATGAAAAAATCTGGGATCTCACCATACAGGCGCCGCAACTGAAAGACCGAAGTATTCTGCTTATTGGCGGAAAGCGGGACGACATATGTGAAAAGGAGATGCACCACGACCCTCTGGCAGAAGCCTTAAGAACAGAAAAGACCAGCCTGCTTTCGGAAAAACTTCTTGATGACGGACATTCCTTCCATGATACAAGGATAGCCCTCGCGGAAAATGTCCTGACCTGGCTTCAGAAGCAGAAATTCTCCATAAGGTAAGAAGGGATGAGGGAGCTGAAGCTCCCTCATCCCTTCTTGTTTTCTCTTATCCGGAAAAGCTACTGTCCCTTCATCTCCTCAAGGGCGCTCCGGAATCTCTTTACAGTTATTTCCAGAGGTTCTGAAGTTGTCATATCAACTCCAGCTTCCTTCAGTATATTGATCGAATAGTCTGAGCTACCCTTTTTCAGGAATTCAAGGTAACTGTTCCTGTCTTCTTCACCACCGGAAAGGATCTTATCCGTAAAACAGGTCGCAGCGGAAAAGCCGGTAACATACTGATAGACATAAAAGGAAGAATAAAAATGGGGAATTCTTGCCCATTCAATATCTATCCTGTTGTCAACAACTATTGAAGGACCGTAATAATCGAAGTTTAACCTGTGCCATAAAGCCTTGAGGACCTCGGAAGTAAGAGCCTCACCCTCTTCAACCATTCTATGAACCTTTCTTTCAAACTCGGCGAAAAGAGTCTGTCTGTAAACTGTGGTTCGTATCTGTTCGAGCATATAATTCAGCAGGTACATTCTGTCTTCCCTGCTATCGCTGTTTTTTAAAAGATACCTTAATAAAAGGGATTCATTGGTAGTCGAGGCTACTTCGGCGAGAAAGATTGTGTAGTCGCCATAAATATATGGCTGATTGGAGTGAGAATACCAGGAATGAATGGCATGCCCCATCTCGTGAGCAAGGGTAAAGACGTCCCTCAGGGTTCCGTTATAGTTCAGCAGTACATATGGATGGGTTCCGTAGCTCCCCCAGGAATAGGCACCGTTCTTCTTGCCTTTGTTCTCGTATACATCAACCCATCCTTCGCTTATTCCCCTGTCAAATACGCCAAGATAATCCTCTCCAAGTGGCTCAAGGGACTTTCTGACTATACTTATTGCATCACTATAGGGTATATCCTTTTGAGTTTCCTCCACAAGAGGCACATACAGGTCGTACATGTGTAATTTCCTGACCTGTAACATCTGCTTTCTATACTCCACGTATTCGTGAAGGGGATCAAGGTTATTCCTGACTGTATCCACCACTGTATCGTAAACCCCTGCCGGGATATTGTTCCTGTCGAGAGCTGCCTCCAGGGTGGAGACGTATTTTCTTGTTCTTGCGTTGAAAAGATCCCCCTTAATACTGGCACTGTACATTGCAGACAGTGAGTGCTGGTAATCGTTATAGGT
>CAZFJG010000145.1:0-3598 GCA_964519285.1 uncultured Synergistales bacterium
TTGTCAGAGGGATAAAGCTCGTATGTCCCGTATACTTTACGGAAGTTTATCTTGTCCTTTCCCTTCTCGACCCAGCCCTGTTTCTCGGCGAAACTGATAAGGTCCTCGGCTGCCATGTCATAGTCGTCCTCTATCTGAAGCTGGTTGGAACGGGCGGTAATTGTATCGTTATATTTTTTGGCTACCCAGCGTTTTCCTGTAACTGCAACCAGCCAGAGTTCCTCCGGATCTCCGATCTCAAAGATTATGCAGTTCCAGGCCTGGCCGTATTCCTCGGTAATTGAAGTGAGCACCTCAACACCTTCTCTTGCGGTTTTGGCCCTCTCGAGAATGATCCTGACATAATCGTTATCGTGAAGACCATCAGTAAAGGCCAGCATGTCCCTTGTGGGAGCATCGTTATCGGAAACTATGACCTGGTGCTCGTTTACTCCCATTCCATATCCCCAGCGGCCGGCAGAACGGGAACCCACGAATTTGTAGCTGTGTTCCACCTGGGGAATGTCTATGTATGCTGCCCTGTAGACCTCGTCCTCCAGGTAATTTGAGGGCTGGGCAACGGCCACTTCGCTCAGGGTATCAGGACCAAGATCCCTGTTCTTAGCTATGATGGTCCCTTTGCCGGACTCAAGGACCGAACCATTGGCGCAGAAGGTTGTACACTCCCCTTCGTAACCCGCATAGGAACGATCTACAGTGTTGAAGATCAGGATGTCACTGTAGGGAATTCCTGTCCCCTCAGAAACTCCTTTCATCCACTCGACCTTTGACGGGATCAGCTCCCGGTAAAGCTCTTCCGATCTTCGGGCTGCCCGTAGGGCCTCATCGTAGCTGCTGCCCCTTGCCTCTGCCTTCTGTTTCATAAAATCGATATTCGCCCTTATTTCAGCGCTGTAATCCTGCCCGAAAGCAAGACCCTCTTCGAAGGCTGTTGACGCCAGTGCTGCAGAACAAAAAAGAACTACCGCAAAGAATGCAGCTAACAGAACAACTGTAAATTTCTTCCTGTTGAAACTTCTGTACATGTATTACTCCCCCCTGTTTTTTCCGTTAACTAAAAAACGAAGTACCCCCCTGTTTTCATCAAAACAAGATCCTGTACCCTGAGCACCACCTCCTGTTATGAAATAAGAACCTTGCAGGCTTCTGCAACTCTTAAAGGAGCAGGATGCTATCCAGAGTTGTTTTTAAAGAGAAACGGTTGGACTAAATGGAACATCCTGCGGCAAAACACAAAAAACGCTGTTTAATCCTAAACAGCGTCGCAGGTACATAGAGAAATGAAAAGATTCTTGTTTGATTGGATTAAACTGTTACATTATTAAGTATATACCATAAAATAAAGTTTGCAAAAAAGTCATGCGCAGCAAGGAATGCTTTAAAAAGAGGTGAAACTGAAGGGAATACTATCAGGCCGCTTCTCCGTTGAGTCTTGTCTCTATATGGGCTTCACTGTCACTGAACTGGATATGGACATCGTTCGCTCCAAAGGAACGGGCGATACCCTCAAGATTGTGCCTTGCTGAGGTCTGAACTTCCTGTTCGTATTTCCGGAGCAGGTCGTTGGCCTTGTTTCGTACCATCTCCATAGCCTCGGCAAATAGACGGTTTTTCTCCTCGGGGCTGAAGGATCTTCCAAGAGGACCGTTAACTATGTCAGGGATAAGGAGAGGAAGAAATTTTGACTTCTGCTCGTCGTAGAAGAAAAGATCCTTCAATGCCACGTCACAGGTGGGTACAGGCATCTTGATCCAGTAGGATCCGTCAGGGGCTGCATTTATGGAAAAGGCGGGATCCCGAAGATCATAGGAAAAATTCATGGAGAACTCAAAGATCATTATTATGCGCCTGCGGGAAAAGATCCAGTCCGGCATAAGGCGGCCGATCATACCCTCGAAGGCCTTTTCCTCCACTGTAACTATCTCCTTGGATACTATCTTGAAAACAAGAAGATGCCCCAGGGACCGAAAACTGTCAAGGCAGGAATGAATTATGGCCTTTCTTTTCCCTGTCATCCGAAGTGCAATGTAGATACCAACAAGAAAAAAGAAAATAGCGATCAGTATTATCAACAGTAAAGACAACGGCATACCGAACATTCGAAAGGTCCTCCATTCCGCCTGGCCAACTCCAGACAAGATTATTCTACCAGCTTCCGGCGAAACTGGCAGAATTTACAGCCTGTTTACAATAAGAATCTTACCAAATTACGAAAAACCTGGAGAATTTGATATTACTGAAAAGCCTGACAGGACTGTACAAGAAGCCATATTAAAAGGAGCGACAAAATAACAAGGCTACTGAGGACCTGATTTTTCTGTGGTCTTCAAATTATAGCAAGAGACCTGTTGAAGTCAGATTCAAAAAGCCTCTTGCTATAATGCCAATCAATATCGTTAACTTTGTAATTGCTTTGAAAAATTAACGCATGAACTTCGAAACAAAGGGAGATGTTTCCCCTCTTCTCAGAAAATGACCTGATGGTCCTTCACCAAGGAATTCAGAGAACCAGGATTCATGTTCAATTTCCTCATTAAGGATGGCAAGAGCAAGATCATAGGTCCTGTGGTCCTTGCCGGCTGTCAGATTGCATATCTCGGTATATCCCCGGACTGCACAGCGCTCAGCTTCCACCAGAACCTTGAGAATAGCTTCAACATCTGTCGGATCCTTTGGCAAAGATGCCGGAGGACAGGCAGATCTATCATGAAAATCTTTCATGTCATCCGGAAGTTTACCTCCAAGTTCATATATCCTCGGAACCAGGGCCTCAAAATGATTACGGTCCTCAATTCTTGCTGTCTCGGCGATCTCTTTTACTCCTTCGCCTTTTAGTCCAATAAGGTTAAAACGAAGTATAGTATAGTAATAAAAGGTAGTTAATTCTGCAGCTGCGTTATTGACAAGTAATTCAAGAAGCTCGTCTACGTTGATCCCACTTTTTTCAACCATTTCTCTTGCAACTTTACCCATAATGATCTCTCCTTTTCTTCAAACCCATTTCGATTTGTTCTTAAATGCTGTTCTCCAAATATCCCTATAAGTAACATCAGGCTAATAAGGAATGTTGCCTTTGTTGGACAAGCCCAAACTACATGCTCCTTCACATTTAAATTAACATAAACATATGATTTTGTATATTATCTATTTATAACAATGCCATGTCAATGCAGCAATTCGTTTTAAGTATGTGAAATATTAAAACGAAGAAGAAAGGGTAGCTGAATATGGATCTGAGAAAAATTACTGACAGATTAGAGCCTGGAGAAGCTTTGGACTGGAATCGACGCCTCTTTGAACAACTGAAAGATGTGAAGAACCTTTAAAAATATTCCGGGGCAACACTGATATGCTTGACAAAGGCTAAGGCAGATATTGACGAGTGGATAAAGGATATTGCCCCGACCAATGATCTGAGAAAGGCCTATCACGACGGCCAAATGGAATGGAAGGATTTCCAAAAAGAGTATATGACCCAGCTGGCAGAGCACAGGGAGACACTCCGGAGTATTGCTTCTAGAGCAAAGGATGAGAAGGTGACCCTGGTCTTCAGCTCGAAGAACATAGAGCGGAATAACGCCACTGTTCTGAAGGAATA
>CAZFJG010000146.1:0-3579 GCA_964519285.1 uncultured Synergistales bacterium
CCGTTGCCGACTCTCGGAGCCTCAGGTCCAGGATCATAGAAATGCTGCATCTGTTTCAAAAGGACGAGGCCACATACAAAGGTCTTTCCCGGTATGGAACAACTGCAACTGTAGAGTCCACCATTGAGCTTGGAGTCTTTCCCGAAAAGAACTGGCAGAAAAGTGCCGACACCAGCTGGGCCGAAAAAGGCGGCAGTCAGGCCCTCGAGGCATACAACGTCAGGCAGAATCCCTGTTACGGTTGCCCCATAGGATGCAGTTGGGTGCGAATGAACAGACAGGGCCGGTACGCAGGCTTATCATCGGAGGGGCCCGAATATGAGACCATATATTCCCTGGGATCCTCAGAAGGCATCAATGATCCCGAATTTTTGATAGCAGCGGATCGCCTGTGTGACAGGCTCGGTCTTGATACTATCTCAGCTGGCCTTGTCACATCTATGGCAATGGAACTTCTTGAAAAGGGCATCCTTGAAGATACCGGTGGTCTAAACCTCAGGTTTGGGAATCAGAAGGAAAGCCTTGAATTCCTGCGAATGCTTGCTTACAGGGAAGGATTTGCTGATAATTTTGCTGATGGGACAAGAAAAGCTGCCGAAAGGCTGGGAGGCGGAACAGATCTGTATGCAATAGAGGTAAAGGGTCTGGAGCTTCCTGCTTATGATCCCAGGGGACTCAAGGCCATGGGGCTGAATTTTGCAACCAGCTATACAGGAGCTGATCATAACAGGGGATATGCTATACAGGAGATCTTTGGTGTTTCCCTGCCTGAGCCTGTGGAAAGGCTTGAGATAAAAGGAAAGGGCAGATTGACAAAGTGGAACCAGGATTTTTGTGGAGCCTTTGATGTTCCGACTCTTTGTATTTTCCCCCTCCATGGTCCTTTGCTCGAGAGATCCCATGACATTGTGGCAAAACTCCTGACGTCTGTAACCGGCCTGAACTTTGAAGCTGAGGATGTATGGACTCTGGGGGAGAGACTCAATAATCTTGCGAGGATGTTCAACGTCCGGGAAGGTTTCAGCCGTTCTGACGACTACCTCCCAAGGAGAGTTATGGAAGAACCTCTCAAAAACGGGCTTTCAGAAGGTGAATTCATCTCCAGAAAGGACCTTGACCAGATGTTGGATGAATATTACGAGGCCAGGGTTTGGGACAGCCAGGGTATCCCAAAAGCTGAAAAACTGTCTGAACTTGGTCTTGATTTTGCCATCAAGGATATTCCCGGTAAAGATGTCGGAAATTAACGTTAAAGTCCGTGGAGTTTCAGTATTTGAACAGATCCTGGGGTCACGGGAGAGGGAGATTTATCTGCAGGAAGGGGAGAGTCTTCCTGATCTCGTGAAAATTCTTGATTACGAGTCCCAGGGGGCCTTGAAAGAGGCTCTTTACGACGAGAAGGGAAGGATAAAAAAGGGTGTAAGAATATTTCTGAACGGCAGGGACAGCCGTTTTATTCCGCAAGAAGACCTCAGTCTCCAAAACGGTGACCTGGTACTTTTTCTTCCCCTTCTTGCAGGAGGATAGGATAAGTTAAATAAGTGTTTTGCAGGGGCGGGATTTTACAAATTTCCCGCTCTTGTTTTATCCTTGAAGGGCTGAGACTTTAAAAGATATACAGGGAGTTGATTTACCGTTGAAGAAACTTGAAAGGATCCTTTCCAGGATAGACGGGAAGAGCTATAAGGCCTACAAAGACTTACAGGGTCAAACATTTCATTTTGAAGATTTTGACATGATTTTCTCATACATTCAGGGTGACCCCTTTGCTTCGCCGTCCATGATCTCCGTTAAAATACCATCCGGGAATGCCCGGTTTCCCCGGGAGTCCTTCGAGGGAAAGGTTCGAAACAGGGCTACTGCCGATCATATCAACCGTACAATGGACAGGATGATCGGAAGATCCCGAAAAGGGAAAAAGGGTTCCGGCAAAAGCGGAATGATAGTGATAGATACTTGCGGCCAGGAGATTCTCCAGAAAAGCAGCGTTGTTATAAATGGAGATTTTGTAGAGGCAAGACTTTACGTTGGACTTCCTGCCTTCGGAAGAAAGATAGCAGGGAAAAAGGCTTGGGAAATGCTGTTTCGGGACATCCCCGCAATAGTTGAACAGGGACTGAAATTCTCAAATTACAATGCAAAGGACTTCTGGAAACATGTTCATTCAGTAGAGGATCAGGCTTTAATGAGAGAAAGTCTGTCTTCCAGAGGGCTTGTTGCTTTTATTGCGGATGGTTCCATTCTGCCAAGGATCAGTGGAGTGAACCAGAGGCCTCTCTGTTCTTCAGAGGCAGTGGCTTTTCGGTCTCCTCCCTCTCTTTGCATAGAGATGGAGACTCCCAACGTAGGAACAGTTTCAGGTATGGGAATTCCTGAGGGCATAACACTGATCGCAGGTGGTGGATATCACGGTAAATCCACACTGCTCAGAGCCCTCGAGAGGGGAGTTTATGACCATATTCCCGGAGACGGAAGGGAAAGAGTGGTCTCGTTGCCAAAAGCTGTCAAGATAAGAGCTGAAGACGGAAGGAGGGTAGAGGGTGTAAATATCTCTCCCTTTATAAACAACCTTCCCCTTGGAAAGGACACCGTGCATTTCTGTTCTGACGAGGCCAGCGGTTCCACATCCCAGGCAGCCAACATAATGGAGGCAGTAGAGGTTGGGACAGATTTACTGCTTCTCGACGAGGACACATCTGCCACAAATTTCATGATCAGGGATACAAGAATGCAGCGCCTGGTTGCAAAGGAGAGAGAGCCCATAACTCCCTTTGTTGACAAGGTCAGGCAACTTTACAATGAAAAGGGCATATCCACGGTAATAGTCATGGGAGGCTCGGGAGACTACTTTGATGTGGCTGACAACATTATAATGATGGATGATTTTCTTCCCCTGGATGTCACCTGTGAGGCCCGAAAGATAGCCAGTGAAAACCTTACGGGCAGGTCAAAAGAGGGTGGAGGTTCTTTCGGAGAGATCACCCCGAGAGTGCCCCTTCCGGAAAGTATAGATCCCGAAAAAGGTAGAAAGGTAAAGATAAAGGCAAGAGGAAATGAAAATATCCAGTTCGGTTACGAGAGTATAAAACTCGGTTATGTTGAACAGATAGTTCATGACAGTCAGACTCGTGCAATAGGAGATATTATCTATTATGCATTGAGGAATAAAATAATAGACGAGAAAAATACCCTTTCTGAAATTGTATGGAAACTGGAGGATGTTCTGGATAATTACGGAATAGACGAAATATCTCCCTTTGGTAATAATCCTGTCGGAAACCACGCAAGACCTCGCCCCTTTGAAATTGCCGCAGCCATCAACAGGCTGAGGACACTGGAGGTTGAACAGAAAGTATAGAACAGGGGCAGACCTTGAATTGGGCAGCCCCTGTTCCGGTTGCAGGCACTTCATATCCGTCCAGGAAAATATGCCCCCGGAATGGCCCTTGAAGCTGAGGGATATCCTTTGATCTTTTATGGAAAAATATAATCCTCTCTGAAGCAGTTTATGCCAAATATAAGAAAATATTCTTGTATTCAGTCCAAAAGTGTGCGTTATTAAATATTTACCAAGTTAAA
>CAZFJG010000147.1:0-3553 GCA_964519285.1 uncultured Synergistales bacterium
CAGTCAGCCAGGGCAAAAAGGGGTCTTCTCATTTTGTCCTGTGTATTATCCATGTTACAACTCCCCATATACTATCATCATGAGTATTCTGTCTTTCTGTGACGGAGGTTCTTTTGTAAGTAGACAGTACAAGGTCTTCGCAGCACGATGAAACTATAATATCTTCCTCCTTAGGCTCTATGCTTCTGTCAACCACGAGGATATCTCCGGGGGATACCGTCAGGTCCAGGCTGTTTTCCCCCTCTGCTTTCATGAAAAAGGTAGAGGAGAGGTTCTTGATAAGAAGAGAATTAAGATCCAGTTTTCTTTCCTCAAAATCCCTGGCAGGAGATGGGAATCCTGTAGTATACATAAAAACCTCCATATTTACAAAAAGTAATTATTTATATTCTACAATTACTGTGTGTTTTGTCAATACGGAAGATATGTACAAATTTGGTTTTTATGAAGTTGCCTCTGACATATTGGGTCTAAGGGACTTGAAAGGGAGGTAGCCTGGAGCAGGACTGTTTTTAATCCTGCTCCAGGAGATTGAATTCCCTTGCCAGTGCCGAGACTGCCTTCAGGGAGTCGGATTTGTGTACAAGGACGGATATCTTTATTTCAGATGTAGTCGTGCCAAGAAGTTTTATGCCGTTTTTGCTGAGAGCACTGAAGAATCTGCCAGCTACTCCTGATGCAGACTGCATTCCTACTCCTACTACAGATACTTTCTCTACCTCATCGTTCCGGCTGACTTCCCAGCCTTCTGTTTCCCCCAGTGTTTCGTTCACTGTCTCCCTGACCATGTCAGAATCTCCGGATACAAAGGTAAAGGTCAGATATGAGTGTCCGTTATCGTTAACTGTTGATATCATGTCTATATTGATCTCCCGATCTGCCATTGCTACGAATAGCCTGCTTATAAGTTCTGAGTCGTTGGGCAGATTGCTTATGGTAACCTTTGTCTGGTCAGGATGGGTGGTTACACCGGTTACAACCGGCTGTTCCATCCATTCAGGAAGATTGTTAACCACGAAAGTTCCCTCCTCATCCGAAAAAGTGGAAGCACAGTATATGGATACGTTGTACTTCTTTGCTATTTCCACTGCCCTGGAATGAAGTACCTTTGCTCCGAGTGCCGCAAGCTCGAGCATTTCGTCACAGGTGATATATTTCAGTTTCCTTGCATTCGGTACAAGCCTGGGATCAGCAGCATATACTCCGGCTACGTCGCTGTATATCTCACATTTTTTCCCTGCCTCTGTAGCTATTGCTACAGCCGAAGTATCGGAGCCTCCCCTTCCGAGGGTGGTAAGATAGCCGTCCTCGGTAATGCCCTGAAATCCAGTTACGACAACTACCTCGTGTATTTCAAGCTCCCTGAAAAGGCGGGTCAGGTTCAGGTCCTTGATCCTGGCGTTGCGATGGGAAGCGGTTGTTATCATTTCCAGCTGAAAAGCGTTGAAGGCTATAGCCGGAATATCCATTTCGTTCAGTGCCATTGAGAGAAGGGCAGCTGAGGTCTGCTCTCCTGTGGCAAGAAGCATGTCCATTTCTCTATTATGGGGATCAGGAGTAACCTCTCTTGCGAGATCTATAAGCTTGTCGGTGGTTTCTCCCATGGCGGAGACTACCACAACAAGTTTTTCTCCTTCTTTAACCCGATCCCTTATCCTTGAGGCGACTTTTTTTATCTTTCCCGGCGTAGATACCGATGAGCCGCCATATTTCTGGACTATCAAGAATTATCACCTTCCGTAAATGTTAAAGGATCTGCTGTTTTACTGTTATGGAAAGCCTTAAAGGTTTCTCAGCTCTTTCAGTATCTTTGTCTTGTCTTTTGTACCAGCATCAACTTTTTTGATGATCTTTGCCGGAGTGCCGGCAGCCACTGAATAGGGCTCAACGTCCTTTGTCACAACAGAACCTGCTGCGATAACTGCTCCTCTGCCAACTCTTACACCCTCAAGGATCACGCAGTTTGCGCCGACCAGGACTTCATCTTCTATGATCACAGGAGTTGCACTCGGTGGTTCGATTACTCCTGCAATTACGCTTCCAGCCCCTATGTGGCAGTTAGAACCGATAGTAGCCCTTCCCCCGAGAACTGCGTTCATGTCTATCATGGTGCCTTCACCGATTACACTTCCTATATTGAGCACGGCTCCCATCATTATTACGGAACCTTTGCCTATCTCTACCATGTCCCGAATAACAGCACCCGGTTCGATCCTGGCCTCGTATTTCGTAAGATCCGCCAGGGGAATAGCCGAATTTCTGGCCTTTACCTCTATTTCACTGTCTTCGATCCTGTCCCTGTTGTCTTCCAGAACTTTTAACAGGGAAGAGTGGTCTCCAATGACGATACCGAAATTATCAGATCCGAGAAATCTCAGTTCCTTCCAGTCTATTCCCGACAGGTTGCCGGTTATAAAGGCCCTGGCCTGGGTCTGTTTTTTTGATTGGCTTATCAGTTTTATTATTTCTTCTGCGCGCATTGAATGACCTCCTCGAAAGTGTAGAATCCCTGGTCCTTTGTTACTGCAAACTCTGCAGCCTTCAGTGCCCCCAGGGCGAAAACTCCTCTCGAAAGAGCCCTGTGGGAGAATTTTACAACTTCTCCTTCGTTTGCATAATATACCTCATGGTCACCCGGTACACCGCCCATTCTCAGGGATGCTATTTCGCACTCTCTGCCCGAGGCCTGTTGAAGAAGAATTGCCGTGCCGGAAGGAGCGTCCTTTTTCTTCGAATGATGGGTCTCGGACATTGTCATTTCCCAGTCAGAAAGCATGTATCCGGATTCCCTCAATATTATCTTCAGTATATTTATACCCGTTGAAAAGTTGAAGCTTTGAACCACTGGCACAGAGTGACCGAGTTCCCTTAATTCCTGGAGCTGTTTTGAGGAAAGAGCAGTAGTACCTATGACAAGTGCGCTCTCGTTCTCCCTGCAAATATCCATAGTTCTCGCTGTTGCGGCTGGAGAGGAAAAATCGATTATAACGTCGGGTGCTTTGTCCTTCCATTCTTTTTCAGCATCGATTGTAAGTGTAAGTTCATGTCCCTGGAAAGCCTTTATGATCTCGCATCCCATTCTTCCCGAATGTCCTATCACACCGAATCTCATAGTCTGGTCCCACTTTCTTCCATAGCCTTTTCGATAACAGCAACGGCCTTTTCGGAAGCAGGAACGAGGGGGAGCCTGAGAGAGTTCCTGCAGTATCCCAGTCTGCTTACAGCGTATTTCACAGGGATGGGATTTGTCTCGACGAAGAGATCTTTCATCAGCGGGAAAAGCCTCAGATGTAGTTCAGCAGCCTTTCCAAGATCTCCCTCAAGGGTTGCGTTGATCATCTGTGATGTCTCTGCCGGCATTACATTGGCAACCACTGAGATAACGCCGTCTCCACCGCTGCAGACGAGATGGAATGCCTGATCGTCATTTCCGGAAAATACCGCGAATTCAGGTCTACTTTTCCTGATCTGCCTGATAAGGCTGTCGATCTGCTTAAGGTCTCCCGAGGCTTCCTTGATACCTGTAATATTTTCGATCTCGGCACACCTGAGG
>CAZFJG010000148.1:0-3505 GCA_964519285.1 uncultured Synergistales bacterium
TGGCTCTCCCCAATTTTACCCATCACATACTAAACCTCTTTGGTGTATAATTCCTTTATGTCAAATAGAAAAGAAGGAGCTTTTTCAATGGTTTCACTTCCTTACTGGGACCATAACGTTAATTTCAATGTTGTCTCCTGGTATCCCTTCGGGCTGGATTACAGGCCCTTTTCTGTTAACGAGTACCACAGCCCCTGCTTAAGATCCATCGCCAGCCTGTCTCCGGAGCTTGACAGCGAGTTCTTCTGTCTCACAAGCTTTCAGAGCGGCTACGTGGGGACGCTGTTGCGTGACAGCATGATAGTTCCCCGTTCTGAGGTTATTCTCGAACTCGGTTTCACCATGGTCTTTGGTTATTCCCGGAAGATGGAGACCCTGCTCTCAGCCCTTGTTGGGGGAGAAGACGGATTACGTGGAGGAGTGACGAAGTGCTACCTCTGGAATGACAGCATCCTGGTACAGAACTTCAAGTCCATTATCCTTATATGCGACGATCCACTTTTCGACGAGAACGGACTTTTAGACAGGATAGAGACATCCATGAAGGCATGTACCAATGCCTCTTCAGTCCTTCCCTTCTACGCAGAGAGGTTCGGATATACCAGGTTCTTTATTCCTTTTGAGACAGATAACCTGACAGACCTGAGAATATCAAAATACCTCAACGAAATGGAACTCGAATCTACCAGAAAAATAACAGGCCCTTCGCCTGAGGAGGACCTTCCCGGAATAGATGGCATAGCCGTAAGAGACGAAAAATAGATCTCTGAACTGTAAAACAGCAGGTACTTTCAGAGTGTTCAAATCTGTAACTTTGATGTAAAATATCTTTTCTGTTCAGAATTCCTCAAGATAAGGTGTGTAAGGGTGCAAGAGCCCGTTTTTATTGAATAAAAAGACCTTGCAGGAGTAAAAGGAGAATGTTGATGGAGGGGATCTGCAGTCCATGAGTGCTACCAGGGGTAAAAGTACCGGCAAAAAAGGCAAGGTAAAGGAAGCCACAAAAGAAGATATGCTGAACTACATGGGTAAGATCAGGGATCTTATCCATGATGGTCGTGAAAAGGGCTTTGTAACCCAGAAAGATATCGAGAGTTACATACCCATAGAACTGTGGAGCACGGACATTCTCGACAACGTAGTTACAAATCTCATGGAACTTGGAATAAAAGTAGTTGACGAAGAAAAGGACGAGGATATCTTTACAGGAGAAGAATCTCTCGTTGAATCAGCAGAAGGAGAAGTGGGAAAGCTCGAGGATATCCCTTTAACTGACCCGGTTAGAATGTATCTACGTGAGATCGGCAAAGTGTCCCTACTGACATCTCAGGAAGAAGTAGATCTTGCAAAGAGAGTAGAAGCCGGTGAAAGCGAAGCCAAACAGAAGATAGTTGATGCAAATCTCCGCCTCGTTGTCAGCATAGCCAAGAAATACATCGGCAGGGGAATGCTTTTCCTCGACCTTATTCAGGAAGGCAATCTCGGTCTGATCCGTGCGGTGGAGAAATTCGACTATCGCAAGGGATTCAAATTCAGTACCTATGCAACATGGTGGATCCGCCAGGCAATAACAAGGGCAATCGCAGATCAGGCAAGAACCATCCGTGTACCCGTCCACATGGTGGAGACCATCAACAAGATGGTTCGTATATCCCGCCAGCTCGTTCAGAGACAGGGCAGGGAACCCACAGATGAAGAGATCGCAAAGGAAATGGAAATAGAGGAATCCAAGGTAGAGGATATAAGGCGCATTGCCCAGCTTCCTGTCTCCCTTGAAACTCCCATTGGGGAGGAAGAGGACAGCCAGCTCGGGGACTTTATAGAGGACAGGGATCTTCCAAGCCCTGAGGATTCTGCAGCAGGTCATCTTCTTCGCGAACAGATTGAGGGCATGCTGGATGCATTGTCCGACAGGGAAAGAGAGGTCCTTTACTATCGGTTCGGACTCGAGGATGGAAGATCCTACACCCTTGAAGAGGTTGGCAGGAGATTTGGCGTGACAAGGGAAAGGATCAGGCAGATAGAGGCCAAGGCCCTTCGAAAACTTCGTCACCCGAGCAGGAGCCGAAAACTTCGGGATTTTCTCGATTAAAACAACAGTGTATAGTACTGCAGGTAGCTTTTCAAAGGTGGAGATCTTCTTTTCTCTGCCTTTTTCCAGTTAAAGCCCTTATGAAATATCTAAGCTTCTACTACTTATCGTCCATTGTACGTTAACCTGAATCTAATATCTGGCTATAAGGAGGTTCTTGACTTGGGAAAATATAAAGAAGTAGTTGAATCGCTCCAGAAAGAACCAAAAACCTGGCTTGTAACTGGAGCAGCAGGATTTATAGGTTCCAATCTTGTCCAACGCCTTCTTCAGCTCGGGCAGAAGGTTAGAACCTTCGACAATCTGTCATCAGGGTACGCAAAGAACATTAACGAAATTATAGAAAACACCGGACTGATGAAGTCTACCAATCTCGATTACCAGGAAGGAGACATCAGGGACCTTGAAGATTGTAAAAGGGTTTGTGACGGAGTCGATTACGTACTCCACGAGGCAGCCCAGGTTTCAGTTCCCCTTTCCTTTGAAAAACCCCTTTATAATAACGAAGTCAATATAACCGGATTTCTCAACATGCTTTTCGCAGCGAGGGATAACAGGGTAAAAAGCTTTGTTTACGCATCATCATGCGCCGTTTACGGAGATGATCCCGTGCAGCCCAAGACAGAGGATCTGACGTGTGATCCTATTTCTCCTTATGGTTTGACCAAGCTCATGGATGAACAGTATGCCTCTCTGTCCAACAGAATATACGGGTTCCACACAGTGGGTTTGAGGTATTTCAACGCCTTTGGTCCTCGTCAGGACCCGAGCGGAGCCTACGCAGGAGTGATCCCCAAGTGGATATCCACTCTCCTTGCCGGCCAGGTAGCAGTTATCTACGGAGATGGCGAACAGACAAGGGATTTCTGCCACATTGAGAACATAATCCAGGCCAATCTTCTTGCTTCCTGCAGTGCTGATCCCGAGGTGGCAGGAAAAGTCTTTAACATAGGTTTTGGGAAGTCTACTACCATAAATGATCTGTACAAAGAAGTAAGAAACAGCCTTGCCGCGATACATCCCGAGATCAACGGAAGCGGTCCCATTTACAACGAAGAAAGATACGGGGATATAAAATTTTCCGAGGCAGATATTACAAAAGCCCGGGAGCTTCTTGGCTACGAACCCACCCACGACCTTAGAAAAGGACTCGAAGAATCCATACAGTGGTACGTAAGCAATCTTCTATAGGATCAGGGACTGAAGGATAAAGTTCATTACTGCGGTTTTTGTAACGTCTGTCTTAATTCTCTTATATGCTTAATGGAACATTATCTGGCAGTATCTGGTAGTTCTACATCCGCAATTCAGGGTGAGCTTTATCCCAAAGAGATGATGTAAATATACTGAACCCCGGAGAATAATAGTAAAAAGGGAGGTTTCCATATGTACGAAATAAGATGGCATGGTAGA
>CAZFJG010000149.1:0-3505 GCA_964519285.1 uncultured Synergistales bacterium
ATGATACTGCAGAGGTTATTGTTCGTAGACAGACATACGAGGATATTTTGAGAGGACAGTCCATTCCTGACAGGCTGAATTTCAGTGGTGCCAAATAAAAAGTAGATAACAGGAAGGTAATTTAAAAAAGGAGGATATAGAGATGGTTCATATTCCAAATTGCAAAAGAAAGATCCTGACAGTTCTGTTTTCATCGTTGTTCGTTCTTCTCTTCGCAGGCATGGCATTTGCCGCTGAGACCGAGTCCCCTGGATTTGGTATCCTGTCGCTTCTGCCCCCTATCGTTGCAATAGGTCTTTGTATTGTAACAAAAGAGGTAATTCCATCCCTGTTCGTAGGTATCTGGATCGCAGGCACCATGATAATGGGCTGGAACCCGGTTACCGGTTTTGGTAAAGCCGTGGAAGCTTTGTGGAACAGCCTTGGAGATCCATGGGGTGCCAGGATAATCCTTACCAGTCTTACCATGGGAGGACTGGTCGGTGTGATGCGCGTCGGTGGTGGAATCGATGCAGCTATCCAGTGGATAACCAAAAAGATAACCAGTGCCAGGGGAGCCATGTTCTTTACAGAACTTGCAGGTTTTATCATTTTCTTTGAGGATTACGTCAATACCGCAGTTGTCGGTACTACCATGTCTCCCATTACTGACAGATACAAGATATCCAAAGAAAAACTATCGTACATAGTCGACAGCACTGCAGCTCCTATTGCCTGTATTGCAGGTATTTCCTCATGGATAGCCTACATGGTGGGGCAGATAGGAACCCAGTTTTCCGATCTGGGGATCGAAATGTCTCCATATGTAGCCTATCTTAAGTCCGTACCCTTCATTTTTTACAATATCGTTGCACTGGTCCTGCTTACCTACGTAGTCCTTTCGCAGAGGGACATGGGACCCATGCTTCATGCGGAAAGAAGAGCAAGGAAGACGGGGGGGCTGCTTCGAGAGGGAGCTACCCCACTTGCCAACAATACCCAGGAGACAACTCTTCCAGAGGAAAATTGCCCCAGAAGGGGGATCAACTTTGTTCTTCCCATACTGTTCCTTGTCTTTCTCATTTTTGGAATGCTTATAATAACCGGCGGATGGCCTGAGGTTTCTATGGCACAGGCTATAGGAGAAGGAAGCAGTTCAAAGGCCCTGGTCTGGGGATCCTTTGGTGGGGTTTTCCTTACCATGGTTCTTTACAAGCTGCAGGGTCTGGCAAAACTTGAGAGACTTTTCAAGGGATATATGGAAGGTATGATGTCGATCTTCGTCGGAACAATAATACTTGTTTTTGCATGGGGGATCGGATCCGCCATAAAGGAAGTCGGTACTGCATCCTACCTTGTCGGTATAGCCGGAGATGTGCTCTCTCCTTCATGGATACCTGTGATAAGCTTCGTGACAGGTGCGGCAGTATCCTTCTGTACAGGAACTTCCTACGGAACCATGGCCATCCTGATGCCCATAGTGGTTCCTCTTGTTTTCAAAGTCTCGGTAGTAGCGGGAATAGATCCAATGACCTTCATAATTCCCACAATAGGAGCAGTTTTCGGAGGATCTGTATGGGGAGATCACTGCAGTCCAATATCAGATACTACGATCATGTCGTCAATGTTCACCGGGTCTGACCACATAGATCACGTGAACAGCCAGATACCCTATGCTTTCACTGCGGCAAGTGGTGCAATTGCAGGATACGTAGGTGTAGCTTACGGACTACCTGCTCTTGCTAATATTCTTATAGCTATCGTAATTGCCTGTCTTGTCTTCAGGCTTTTCTCCAAACCAATTCAGGAAGCTTAAAATCAGCATCTCAGGTCAAGGTACAAGGCATGAAGAGAAATGTCTTCATGCCTTGTTTTTAATTTTCCCTTTTTCTCCCAGTTTTACTATTTCTTTTTCTATCTCCAAAATGTCTTTTCTGTATATATCAGGGATATTCTCCATTATTTCCTTCCTGAATTCCAGGGAGTAGATCTTTCTGTCCAACTTTCTGTCGTCTGAAAGTGTTGTCCAGCCTATCTTTCTTTTTTTACTGTAAAGGTCGAAATCTACGAAACGGTTACCTTCCCCGGAGTACTCAAGTCCCATAAGGGCTCTTTTCAGGGCTGCCGGTTTGTAAAATGTCAGGATTCTCATGGTGTATACCTGCAGAGGCATGAGTACATGGGCATAATCCTTTCCCCAGCCTTCTCCTACGGATATACCCATCTCAAAGGCCTCGAGGAAAAGTCTGAGGCGCTTGCTGTGAAGTTGGTACCTGTTGTATGTGTCATAAATCCTTATCTCCACCAGATTCCATTCACGGTCTTCGAGGGCGGAGTTGAAGTAGGAAAGGGCCCTCCACTGGAGCTGTTCGTAAAGAATATGGGGGGACATGTTGATGTAAAGTATGTCCTCGAAGATATCTTCCATGGTCAGTGCTCTGTTCAGGGGCTTTTCGGTGAATAAAACTGCCGTTCCCTTGTCAGACGTGTCCTGCACAAGGTCCTCGAGCTTTCCCCTTCTGCCGCTGAAATCGTTACATATCTGATCGATAACAGATTCTGGATCGCCTGTTATCCTGAAATTAAGAAATCTGGGCAGTAACCTTACTTTAATATCTTCGGGGAGGGTCTTCGAAGTTATTTCATTGATCATGATTTCCATTACCTCGTCAGCAGAACGGTCGATAAGGAAAGAATGCATCGAATCAGCCATGTCATGTGAACTGGAGATGTGAAGAACTGTCTGGTAGGGGCCAGCCATGTCATAACATTCGTAGAGATCGTGCTGGATCGAGGGAAGATTATCCATGATCCATTGGGCCATTTTTTTGTCACTTTCTGTTGATGCAACTATTGCTCTTGTTCCCTGGCGAACGAGCTTGAGCATTCCTGAAGCCCCCTTTGTTTTTTTGAGTTTTCCTGTTATCTAATGATTTATCTGTTGCATTATTAAAATCCCATCATTACATTTGTATTTTAACATGTAAGAACAGACAGACAGGATCTATAGATATATCAGGAATTACAATGTTAGGTGACAGATGGTTTATGGTTATTAGAGGAGGATTCAGGATTTGCATGGTCAGTCCTGCTGGAGTTCGAGATTCCTGAATCAGAATAGACCGGCCGGAATGACCGGTCTATTCTGATAAATTTATTTAATCCATAAGATCCTGTGCATAGTAGGTGAGGGGGATCAGGTCGCTCCTGTCCAGGTATTTCACGTCAAACTTGCGGTTCAAAGCCGCGAAATGTCTCAGGCCGCATCCCAGTTTATTGAGATAAGAGAAAACCCCAATGGCCCCAGTAGAGAAGTTGTCAGCTTCTTTTCCATACATCCCTCTGAGATCAGCCAGATCACAGAAAACTTCATCAATAGTATTGCCGAACTTCTTGAAAAGTTCAGGAGTTTTACCTGCCTTAATGGCGTCTCCCACGTTCTTTCCTGTCATGGCAGCTGCCATAGCGCCACGGCAGACACCTATGGCAGAAATGAATCCATCTCCGTATGCGAGGGACTTGAACA
>CAZFJG010000150.1:0-3488 GCA_964519285.1 uncultured Synergistales bacterium
CCAGCACCAGGAATTCAAAGAGAACTCTGTCATCGTGTACGGGAACACCCCACTCGGTATCGTGATAACTTATGTAAAGAGGATCCTGACCTTCCCATCCGCATCTATCTGTCATAAAAACCACCCAGAACTATAGAAAAAGAAACTGCTGGCGTTCCGAAGAGCTTCCTGAAATGTGGTAGGTGCTCCATCTTCCGGAGCCCATTCTCTCTATCAGCCCTCCGCTGACAAGTTCGCCCAGTTCCTTTGTGGCTACCCTTGAATCTGCACCAGTGAGCCTGCAGTAATCTGCATTGTTGATCCATCCGACATGTCTTATATGTGCAAGGCCAAGCCTCTGGTTCTCTGTAAGAGTCCAGCCTCTGCCTATATCATCAAGCCATTCAAGGGTCTCGGCATCAAGAAGGGTCCTGTTTGAGACGATAAGCCTGAAGCGGCTCAAATCCACCCGGAAGGAAGGCGGTGAGAGTTTTTCCTTTCTGCAGGCTACCATAACGGAGGCGAGACCGGATCCACGATTTTCGCAAAGTGATCTTGTCTCTCCTGCAGGAGCCAGGTCCTCGAGAATATTCATCAATATCTCATTGCGGGATGACTGGATACCGGGATCTCCCAGCTGATCTGGAAGAATTGCTCCAAATATCCCTCCGGGACTGATGATCTCCATCCTGTCGGGAAACATCAGCACCTGAACCTGGGCTCCACGTGAACGGGGTGAATAATCTCTGTGGCCAAGTGCATTTATAAGACCCTCCCTGACAAGCTCCACAGGATATTCCCAGTGTTCTTCCCTGATGAGGCCTCTGACAATATCCCTTCTCGACATATTCCTCTTAACGGCCTTTACAGCCTCAACTATCATGGCAGGCAGAGGACCCTCTATCTTTACGTTATCAAGGAACCTCTCTCCCTCCGGACCTGTCTCACCGGCTACAACAGTAGGATAATGCATAAGTGTCACACACAAAGAGGGGAAAAGCTTCTGGGGATAACGGGAAAAACAGAGCCATCCCGCCAGGGACACAGCATACCTTCCAAACCTGTCCTTAACGAGAATGCTCATGGATTTCAGAATCTCTTCGTCGTCCCACTCAGAGAAGGGCGTACCCGGTCTTTCCCTTACCCGGGAGATAAAACTTTTCAACATGGCCGGATCAAGGTCCCTGAGATATATTCCATCCAGGGGTTCACTGTCATATTTCGGCTGGCGCACACATTCAGATATAGACTGAACCTCATAGGGTGTCAGGACCCGGTTGCCATATCCTGTCCTTATACAGGATCCGCCATAAAGACCCTGCCCCCTGTAATAGCACGGCTTGTCTCCGGGAGGCAGTTCTCCTGTTTCAAGAACCAGAAGATCCTTGCCCTCCACGGAAAAATGGGAAATCAGAAGGTCCAGTTTCGGTGACATCTGGGAACACAGAGACCTGACAGATTCCGTAATGTCCGCTACTTTATCGACACCTGTTATCTCAACATAATTATCTTTCCATTCAGCTCCAAGGATTATGCTGCCGCCACCTGAATTGACAAAAGCAGAAAGGGTTTTCCACATATCAACAGGAAGTTCATTGCGACACCGCAGTATTTCAACAGAAGGATTGAAGCCTCCGTCCTTTTTCAGCCTCTCCAGCAGGTCCAGAAGCTCATATCTTGTCATTACAGCATTTCCCCTCTAAAGAGCATGTTGTATTTTACTGTATTATCTCATTGATTCCGAGTCCTCTCAATAACTATATTGAAGATATATAAGCACAAAAAAGTGAATACCTGTGGAAAAGTTATACACTTATGTGGAAAACTAATGACTTGATACTTTAAGAAAAATCTCTCCAGGGTTTTTTCTCATATTACCTGTAACTAAAAAAGGAGAGCCGGAAAAAAACCGGCTCTCCTTCTTGATCAGAAAATCAGATAAAGATCTACTTGGACTCTTCTGTCTCTACTTCTGTTTTCTCCTCTTTCACGTCTTTCGATTCTGCCTTATCTTCAATCTCCATCCTCTCTACAGGATAGGTCTCCTTGAGGGATTCGAGAAGATCATTATAGACAGCGAACTGCTTTTCACTCATAAGGTTCTCGTAGATCTGGCCTCTTGACTCGTCAAGGGTCTTCTGCTTGGCAGGCTTTTTGTCAAGGACCTTGATAAGATGCCAGCCATACTGGGTCTTGACGGGTTCACTGAGTTCGCCTGTCTCAAGTTTGAAAGCTTCCTCTTCAAATTCAGGAACCATCTGTCCCTTTGAGAAAAAGCCCAGTTCTCCACCTTTTTCGGCACTGGGACCTGTGGAATATTCTTTTGCCGCTTCCTCGAAAGTTATCTTTTCTTCTTTGATTTCCTCAAGGACAGATACAGCAGTCTCTTCATCCTCAAGCAGAATATGAGCTGCCTTTATCTGTTCGGGCTCGGTGAACTCCTTCTCGTTTTCCTCGTAATAGGAATTAACCTCTTCCTCTGTAACATCTACATCTTCGAGGATCTTGTTAAGGGCATGATTGGTCATGAGGCTTCTTCTAAGATTATCCAGCTCTCTCTGGAAGGCCTCTGACTCTTCAACATCATTCTCCTCGGCCCAGATGTAGATAAGCTCCTTGTTTATAAGCTCCTCAAGGATCTTGCCTTTTCCGTACTCTGTTCCGAACATCATCTGCTGCTGAGGTCCAAGTGTGGAAAGAACGGCCATTATATCTGCATCTGTTATCTCCCTGTCTCCAACAACAGCAAGCACCCTGTTCTCATCTTCCTTTGCCTGGTCGCCTGAAGCAACTTCAGCAGCGCAAAGGGCACTTCCGGAAACAGCGAGGGCCAGAACTGCAACAAAAATAACTACAATGTTTCTCACGCTTTTTGACATCTACATTCCTCCTATAAATCTTTTTAATAGATCTTGCCATCTGTTGCCAGAACAGTCTAACATATGGATTCCTGCAACAGTTGTAAAGAATCACAAAATGGGCAATTTTACCGACCCTTATGCGGAAAAATTTACACTCCGGATCAGAAGGACTGATCTCCAGACCTGTAAAGAAGGACGGAGCATTTTGCGTATCTGCCGATCTTTGCCGCAGTACTGCCCACGAGAACTTCCTTCATTGTATTTTCATCCTTGCTTCCCGTTATGATAAGGCTGTAGTTTCCCTCCCGGGCCTTTTCGATGACCTTTTCCGCAGGGTTTCCTTCCTCGATGAAGATTTCGTGCTTGTGCTCTCTGGCATCGGGATATTTTTCCTCTGCAGCCATAAGCCATTTTTTGACCTTGTAACGATAGGATTTTCTCGCATCCTCGAAAATATTGTCAGGAATCCACTGCCGGAAACCCCTGAAACCCGGTTTAATGGGTTCGAAAACGTGGACAAAATCCAGGGTCAGGTTCATTTCATGGGCTATTCTGTGACTGTAATGTACTATTTCCTCCGAAAGATCACTGACCCCTATGGCAACAAGAACTCTTCCTGTTCTGATCATTGGCTGAACTCCTCCTGTA
>CAZFJG010000151.1:0-3452 GCA_964519285.1 uncultured Synergistales bacterium
ATAAAAGTCTTAGGATTATCCGAAACAACGCCCGCGAAGCGTCCGTCAAGTCCTGGTGTCTAAGAATTAATTCGAAGGGTTATGACGGATCCGCGTCCACCGTGGTGAACAGCTTTTGACCCCGGGCTCCCTCATGATTTTTCCGTAGTAATAAGCTTTTTACTTTGATCTTGCTCTACCTCCATATTAGACAGCTCTTGACCAAATCATTTTGGAAACATAAAATATATGTAGCTACAATAGAACCACATAATAAGAAAAGAGATGATTTTAAAATGGCAACTGCCACATACAAAAAAGACTCCACCGTCAGGGCTAGAATTGATCCTGAACTCAAAAAGGAAGCCGAACAGGTTTTATTCAAAGTAGGCCTTACCACATCTGATGCTATAAGACTCTTTCTGGAACAGGTCCGTCTGCGCCAGGGTATTCCCTTTCCTATTGCAATACCAAGAAAAGAAACCCTGGAAGCCCTGAAGGAGACTCGCTCCGGCAAAGACCTTGATACCTTTGATAATGCTGAAGAGTTATTCGAAAAAATGGATTGGTAACATATAATGAGGCAAATTCAGGTTTCATCCAGCTTTAAAAAAGATATGAAAAGAATGAAAAAACAAGGCAAGAATCCTGAAGAAATAAAGGAAGTGATCAGAAAACTGGCATCTGGTAGCCTGCTACAACACAAACATAGGGATCATCCCCTGCAGGGAAACCTGAAAGCCGCAAGAGAGTGTCATATAAAAGATGACTGGATCATGATATATGAAGTAAGAGGAAACATTCTTTCTCTTGTAAGAACAGGTTCACATACAGAACTATATAAAAGATAACACAATTCCTCAACATGCAGGCACAGGGACCTGCCCCTATCGATTGTCTATAAGGGGCGGTTCACGAACCGCCCCTACCACCTTGTTTTTGAAAGATGATGTTACGTCCTCATGAAACCCAGGACATATTTGGGAAATAAGAATTATATTTCACAAGGCGATACTATAATGCACCGTCAAAGTTATAAAAGTCTTAGGATTATCCGAAACAACGCCCGCGAAGCGTCCGTCAAGTCCTGGTGTCTAAGTATTAATTTTGAAGCTGAAAGTCCGGCCAACCCGGCCTTGTGAATTTTTATTAAGGTTTTCGACGGAGTTTATGACGGATTGATCCCAAATCCTGCGGAAAAAATAGGTCCATCATTTTTCTCGTGACCCAATTTTTCAGAAGATTCATACTTCCTCCGCGTTTGGATGAAGGTTTTAAGATTATCTTTCTCGGTTTTATGCTTCTCTCGCAATTTTTTTATACCCTTTAAGGTACAATAATTGCCAATAAATTGTATTTATACCCTTTTGGGTGTAATATATTATTGATCATAAAATTTTATACCCTTTGAGGTGTAATCAATGACAGAAAACCTTGCAGAATTTGTCAAAAACAGAAGAAAAAAGCTCAAAATAACCCAGGTTGAACTCGCCGAAAGAGCCGGAGTGGGCCTTCGCTTCCTCCGGGAACTCGAACATGGCAAACCTACACTCAGGCTCGACAAGGTCAACCAGGTCCTTGACATGTTCGGATATGAAATGACACCCACAAAAAAGGAAATAAACCATGAACAGGAAAGCTGAAGTTTACATGCATAACATTCCTGCAGGCATACTGTCAGAGGATGAAGACGGATACAGGTTCAGTTACTACAGAAACTACCTCAACCAGAGTAGAGCAAAGGCTATCAGCCTTACCCTGCCATTGCAGAGGAAACCCCACTTCAGTCGAACTCTGCATCCTTTTTTCGACGGACTGATCCCTGAAGGCTGGCTGCTTGATCTTACAGAAAAAACCTGGAAAGTCAGTGCCCGGGACAGGATGGGATTGCTCCTCGTCTCCTGCAGGGACTGCATAGGTGCAGTTTCTGTAATCCCCTCGAAAGAAGAGGATCTGACATGAAACATCCATGCGGAATTTGCTACGAGTTTCTCGGGGATGAAGATGCCTTTTTCCACAAAAAATGCGCTAAAAAACTCTTTGGAACAGACACTTTGCCTCTTCTGCCCTATTCCATCAAAGACCTGGAAGAAGTAGCTGAAAAGGCTGTACGGGCAAGCATTACAGTTCCGGGAGTTCAGACAAAACTGTCCCTCCATCTTGACAAGACAGGGAAAAACAGTAGCAGACTAACAATAGTAGGAATGTGGGGGGCTTTTATATTGAAACCACCTGTTAAAGAATATCCCTTCATGCCTGAAATTGAGGATATGACAATGAACCTGGCATCCATCGCTGGAATTGTAACTGTTCCTCACGGACTTATCCCAATGGAAGATAACAAGCTGGCATTTATTACCAGGAGAATAGACAGAAAAACAGCAAAGAAAGGAAAAAGTGCACTATCGGAAAAAAACCACATGGAAGACATGTGCCAGCTTTCAGAAAAACTCACAGAAAACAAGTATCTTGGTTCAATGGAGAGCATTTCAAAATTGATAAAAAAGTATAGCTCCAACCCGGGATATGACCTAACCCGATTCTTCGACATGACTATTTTTTCCTTCCTGGTCGGAAACGCAGACATGCACCTGAAAAACTTCTCCCTGCTCTATGAAGATGACGGAAGCATTGATCTCGCTCCAGCCTATGACCAGATCTCAACCAGACTGGTAATACCCGAATCTGTAGATCCCGAGGAAATGGCCTTGACGGTAAACGGGAGGAAAAACCGGTTAAAAAGACCTGATTTTGAACAGTTCGGCACAACCTCAGGTCTTACAGAAAAGCAGATAATAAACGGATTTGAAAGAATAGGCAGGAAAGTTCCCGACATGATCCGTTTTGTAGAAAAAGGATTTCTTCCACCTGATAAGGTCCAAGAATTCCAGGAACTCATCCGGAATCGTGCAGAAAGACTCAATATCGGCAAACATGAGGACAGTTCACGAACCACCCCTACCGATTAGATACACGTTATCCCGGAACAGAAAGAATTTCTAATCCCGGCAGGCACAGGGGCCTGCCCCTACGAGTGAATGAATTTCAACCCAGGGACATATAGGAAAATGACGCAGTCGTTTTACTTTTAATTAGCTACAAGGATTTATGCTTCTATATTGAAACCCTGGACATTCAAGAAAAAAGATATTTTTTCTGAGGCAATAAGTAGACAATCAGGAAAGATCACCGAGTTTTCCTGAGAGGCTGTTATTGCCTGAAGAGCAAAGTAGTTTTCTGACTTTGCTCGTATGTCCAAGGGTGAAAGCCCTTGACCTCCTCCGTGTCCCTCCGTTTACCACCGTGGTAAATAGCCTTTGACCCGGGTTCTGATCCCAAATCCTGCGTGAAAAATCGCTCCATCATTTTTCTCGTGATCCAGATTATAAAGAGGTTCAGGTTTCCTCCCGAAACAACGCCCGCGAAGCGTCCGTCAAGTCCTGGTGTCTAAGAATTAATTCGAAGGGTTATGA
>CAZFJG010000152.1:0-3412 GCA_964519285.1 uncultured Synergistales bacterium
CCTGCGGAAAGGATCTTCAGTTCGGTCCTTGAGCTTTCAGGATGGGCCCTGTGGGACGGCAAATGGCGGGAGCTAAGTGAAGAGGACGTCAAAAAAGGAAAATACGTTGCTTTTTCAGCTATAGGAAGTCCTTCAAGTTTCTGGAGATTCCTCTCGGACCAGGGGGTACCTCCGGTGGAAAATCATTTTTTCAAGGATCACCACCGCTTTACAGAAGAGGATATGGCGAACCTGAAAAAAAGGGTAAAGGAGACGGGTGCTAACGGGCTGGTCTGCACCGAAAAGGACATTCACAACATACCTGAAAAGAGCAGGCAGGGACTTAAACTCCTTGTGCCAAGGATCAGAACCAGTATAAAGGACAGGGGCAGGTTTCTGAAACGCCTTGCAGAGAATCTGAAACCCAGGGTGATTGTAACTTCCAACGGACACGGAGAAGATTCCATAGGAGCCCTTCTTGCCCGTAAACTTAAGGCAAGGTTTCCAGAAGCTGAGATAACAGCCTTTCCCATTGTGGGTTCCGGAGAACATTACAGGACCAAGGGTATTAAAACAGTCTTCAGCAACTATGTATCACCCACTGGTGGAGTAATAAAATACAGTTTCAGGGATCTCTGGAAAGACCTGAGGGCTGGACTGATAAGGGATATAATGACCCAGTTCCGGATATGGAAGCAGTTTCGAGGGAAGGTCCGAACTGTCATATGTGTCGGGGACATATACCTTCTCCTGCATGCTCTCTGGGGACAGGGCCAGTTACCTGTACTGGTGGCAACGGCGAAGACTGTTTATCTTAAAGGCCACTGGAGGATAGAACATTATATTCTTAAAAAAAGATGTAGAAAGGTATGGACAAGAGATCCGGATACGGCAAGGGATATTTCCGCCTCTGGAGGCAATGCAGTTTTTGAGGGGAATCCAATTATGGATCTTGTAAGTGATAATTATTCTGGGGAAAGCCCATGGGAGAAAGATAAAAAGAGCGCCAGGATACTTCTGCTTCCTGGTAGCAGACACAGGGCCTATAGGGACATGAACCTGCTTCTGGAAACAGCTCTTCACCTTGACAGGATCCTGGAATGTCAGTTTGTTGCGGTTATAGCACCAACTATTGAACTTGAGAAGATCTCCGGATCGAACTCTGACTGGCACCACGAAAAAGGCAATGGAGATTTCCTTGAAAAGAGGGGTACAAGAATAAAAATGTACCAGGGACCTTTGCCCTGTGCCGCTTCGGATGCGACGATCCTTGTCGGCCTTGGGGGAACGGCGAACCAGGTTTGTGCAGGGCTTGGTATTCCTGTAGTGTCCGTGAAGGAAAAGGGTAAAATGCCACAGAAAAAACTCCTTGGAGAAGCAGAAGTTCTTGTTGAAAGAAACGCCAGGGCCCTGGCACATGAGGTAGAAAAGATACTTTCCTCTGAAAAAAGGTATCGCAGGATGGCAGAGACTGGTAGAAAAAGGTTGGGGTCTCCTGGAGCTCTTGATAGTGTAATAGAATCCCTCATGAAAGGATCAGGCTGGGAGACAAGGAACAGGATACAGGTAAAACTTGCAGGTTATAGTTCTGAGATAAATTGTCCGAAAGAAGTAACTCCTTTCGGAGGATGAAATATTTAAATTCTGGGAGATGATCCTATTATGACTCCAAAAGAGATAAAGACAGGTCAGATCACCATAGGAAAGGGAAACTTAGTTATCATGGCAGGCCCCTGTGTCCTGGAGGACAGGGAAATGGCAGTTGATATAGCTCTTGAGGCATCTGCGATCTGCAGGAAGATAGGACTTGAATATCTTTTCAAAGCTTCCTTTGACAAGGCGAACCGAACTTCTATTTCCAGCTTCAGGGGTCCAGGTCTCGAAAAAGGGCTAAAATGGCTTCAGGAAGTAAAAGACAAGGCTGAAGTCCCTGTGCTTACAGATATTCACGAACCCTGGCAGGCAGAACCTGTATCTCAGGTGGCGGATATCCTTCAGATACCTGCATTTCTTTGCAGACAGACAGACCTTCTCGTAGCAGCAGCAAAGACCGGTAAACCCCTTAATATCAAAAAAGCACAGTTCATGTCAGGACCAGACATGGGATCCGTCGCAGACAAGTGCAGACAGGCAGGAAATTCAAAGGTCATGCTTTGTGAAAGAGGAACTTCCATGGGTTACAACCAGCTTGTGGTTGACATGAGATCCCTGGTGATAATGAGAGACCTGGGATGTCCTGTTGTCTTTGACGGTACCCACAGTGTACAGATGCCTGGTGGGAAGGGGACGAGTTCCGGCGGCGACAGGAGATTCGTACAGCCCCTTGTCCGGGCTGCGGTAGCTGCTGGTATCGACGGTTTGTTCCTTGAGACCCATCCGGATCCTGACAATGCAAAAAGTGACGGACCCAACATGGTTCCCCTCAACAGACTTGAGAAGTTACTTAGAGAGGTCAAGATCCTTGACGATGTAGTTAAAGACAATATAGGGATGTCCTCCCTTGATTGGGTCAAGGGATAGAGATGGTCTGTCTTCCAAGAGAAAGGGACTGTGGACATTTCAATAACGAGGAACTTCTCGAGATAGGCAGGAAGGTTATCATCATGGAGGCCGAAGAACTTTCCAGGCTTTCCTGCTCGGTGGGAATGGAGATCGTTGAGGCTGCCCGGATAATACAGAACTGTGAAGGTAGGCTTGTAGTGGTGGGCATGGGCAAGTCGGGAATAATCGGCAGAAAGATCGCTGCTACCCTGGCTTCTCTCGGAACCCCTTCTTTTTTTCTTCATGCTGCGGAAGCTGCCCACGGGGACCTTGGTATGGTCTGCAGGGAAGATGTAGGACTTTTTATCAGCCACAGCGGAAACAGCGAGGAGATCCTCAAGGTCCTTCCCTTTTTCCGAAGGATAGGAGCTCCCATTATTGCAATAACAGGCAACGAAGAATCTCCCCTTGCAAAAAACTGTGACGTATTCCTTTATGCTCCAATAGACAGGGAAGCTGATCCGCTGAACCTGGCACCAACTTCAAGCACTACTGTACAGCTCGCTCTCGGGGATGCCCTTGCCGGAGTCCTCACAAGGATGCGTAATATAGAGGATGAGGATTTCGCACTTTTCCATCCGTCGGGAAGCCTGGGCAGGAAACTGCTTCTAAAGGTTGAGGATGTTATGGGAAGTGGAAGTAATTTGCCTGTCGTTCCTGGGGGGTCAACAGTAGGAGAGGCACTTTTTGAGATAACAAGCAAGGGATACGGGGCTACCACGGTCGTAGATGACAAGGGCATACTTATGGGAATCTTTACAGATGGAGATCTCAGGAGACTTATCGAATCAAAGGGCTATTCCTGCATGGCAATGGCAATAGAGGAAGTCATGACAAGGAATCCCAGCGTAATATCACCTTCAAAACTGGCAGCCGAAGCAGTGAGGATCAT
>CAZFJG010000153.1:0-3399 GCA_964519285.1 uncultured Synergistales bacterium
TAAGGGATCAGCGTCTCAAGAAGGCCTGCAAACAATTCGAGGGTATCTTCATAGCAACAATGCTGAAAGATTCCTTAAAAAATGCTCCAGCAGAGAAGGAAGGAAAAGATACAGGTCACTTTGATTCGCTTAAAGACCTGACCCTTGAGAGAACCGGGGAAGCTCTGGCCTCACAGAAAAATGGAGGTGTAGGCCTGTGGAGAGTACTCTATGAAAGTCTGAGCACTCAGGATAATTCGAAAGAAGGCGAACCAGCTTCGATCAACTCATTGAATGATCCCGGAAAAGGTGAGGATGACAAAAGCAATGAATGATCTTTTAAATACTCTGATCGAAAAAAATAATAAACAGAAAGATGCTCTTCTGGAGCTCTTTGAAGTTTTAAAGGAAGAAAAAGAAGCTCTCAGGGAAACCCGATCCAGGGAGCTTCCGGAACTTCTGGCAAGACTTCAGGAAGTCTCAGGAAAAGCCATGCTTGCAGAGGCTGAGAGAAACACTGCAGCCAAGGGACTTGCCGATTCGCTGGGTTGCAGGCCCGTAATAAGAGAAATTTCTCAGGCTCTTGATCCTGACGATGGAGGAAAGCTGAAAAATTCCGCCAAAGATCTGCTTGAGGCAATAATTTCAATAAAGGAAGTAAATTTTATTCTTTCCAGACAGGCTGAGGAACACCGCTTTCTTGCCGATATGGTTCTGGAAAGGATGAGAATATTTGCGAGTAACAACACCAGAAGTTCATGTCTGGACCAAAAGGCCTGAAATCGGCAGATCATATAGCCTTTATACCCTGGCCGATTATCTTTACCTCAAGAATACATTCAAGGATGTTGAAGCGAACGCTCCTTCCCCTGCTGCCTCCAGTATCACAACCTTCCAGAGGAATGGAATGACTGTCAAGGAGATCCAACACCTTTTTTACATTCTGCTCTCCTATGGAGAGCAACGCAGAAATTTCAAAACTGAACATTTTTGAGCCTCCTGCGACCTTGGCCTTTATCCTTTTTCTTGAAGCCCCCTTACTGTCAAGTTCATTTATGAGTGCATCAACAGCGTTATCTGCATATTTGCCCGGTTTGGTATTATTACAGCTCTTTGACCTCATTGAACTGTCAGGAAGCATGATATGTGCCATGCCGGCGATCTTTTCTACAGGATCATACAGAACAAGAGCTATACATGAACCCAAACCCAGGCTTGAAAGAACATTGGGGCTCGAAGTAGTAACAATTTCACCCATTCCAACATTCAAAGTATTTTTTACTTTTTTTGATGTTCCCTCCATTATCAGCTCACCTCAGCCCGAGAACCTGGAAAAATTTTCCCAGGGATCCTGGGGTAGGAACAAGCATTATCCTTCCTGAAAAGAGCCTTCCTTCGTTTTCAGGAAAGGAAAGGGCTGTTTCTATCAGAAAAACAGTATCACTCTCAACTCCAAATATGGCCACCATTATATCCATAACTGCACCAAGCATGTCCACCGTGATATGAGGAACTGACAATGGCAGTTTCTGATTCACCATATCGCCCATAGCTGATATGAAAGCTCCAAGGATAATATTTCCTGCTTCTGAGAGAGCAGATTCCCTTAAACTTTCCTTCTCCATTTCTTTCATGGGTATACTTATATTCTTGAGGAGCATTTCGGCAAGATCTTCCGAATCTCCCAGAGACATTATGAATACAAGGATCGTTTCCAGACTGGATTCACAGGAGGAAAAAATTGCACATACCGGATCCTCGGGATGACCAAAGTGAAAACCGACCTGTTCAAGAGGTATCAGGTCTACCTTGGGAACATTCATATCGACTCTTTTGCCTATAAGCTCCGAAAGAGCATTAGCTGCGTGCCCCGTTCCAATGTTCGCCAGTTCTTTCATTGCATCCAGCTGCATATTATTCAAATAGTCACCCTCCTTGAATTCAATCCCGGGCTTCCTGCTTAAGATCTTTAAACTGGTTGACTATCAGTTTTGGAAGATCGTATATCGGGAGTGCCAGGTCAACGATGCCAGCTTCTATGGCAGAGCGCGGCATACCGAATACCACTGAAGTCTCCTCGGATTCAGCAAATATAAAAGCACCGTTCTCCCTTAATGCCTTTGCCCCGTTAGTTCCATCCCTTCCCATGCCTGTCAGTATGACTGCAGTGCTCCTTATATCCTGAAACAGGGCCGCACTGTTGAAAAGGCAATCCGCAGCAGGTCTTACAGAATTCACAGGCGGGAGGTCAGAAAGTGAACAGAACATACCGATGGAATTTCGTTTAAGTATAAGATGATATCCTCCAGGTGCTAAAACAGCCCTGCCAGGAACAAGCTGCATATCCTGCCTCGCTTCACAGATCGGGATGCTGCACTGACCATCCAGCCTTCGGGCTAAAGATCTTGTGAAACCAGCAGGCATATGCTGAACAATAACTATAGGGGCCGGAAAATCTCCGGGGATCTCCGGCAGGAACCTGCTTAAAGCCTGAGGACCGCCTGTAGAAGAAGCGATCAGAAGAAGTTCCGGTTTTGTTCGGCCGATCTTATTGAGTGGTGTGAAAACTTTTTCCTTTTTGCTCTTCAATAACGCCTTTGTTTCTATCTTTGAGGGAGTTTTCGGTTGTATGTTCCTTGACGAACTTGCCATCCTGATCTTTGCCAGTAGCTGCTTTCCGATCCTCTCCATTTCTAAAGGTTCACGGGAAGAGGGTTTCTGGATAAAATCAAATGCACCTATCTCCAGGCATTCAAGAGTTATATCAGCGCCCCTGCTGGTCAGGGTACTCAACATTATTACTGCAAGAGGGGGTCCCTTCATTATTTCTTTCAGGGCTGAGACTCCATCCATTTCCGGCATCTCAACATCCATAGTAACAAGATCGGGATGAAGAGACGCTATCTTCCTGATAGCATCGGCTCCGTTCCTTGCTTTTCCAACAACTTCTATGTCCGGTTCCGAGGAGATAAGGTCCTCAAAGACCTTTCTCATAAAGGCAGAATCATCAACAATAAGCACACGAATTTTTTTCAAGGCTGTAAAATGACACCTCCTGTAATCCATCTGCCCAGACTGAATAGACAGTAATAGGGCAATCATATGAATATATAGAAAGTGTAATTATCGGGGGCCGTTCAAACATACTTCTGAAGAATATTGTTCATTGTTCGATCTCTTTAGCTTACAGTTTAAAACCATACTCCGAGTCATAACTCCATCTTACATTTCGCGGAACGCGCTTCAGCACATCCAGCAGTAAAGGTATTATCATGTTTCCTAAAATGCTGGTGTATTCAGTAGAGGTTCGCGGCTGAGATAAGGGCATATGCCAGGTCACAGAAAGTAAGACGCTCCCTGTTAATAAATCCTCTCAGTCTGGCTATCTCAAAAGCCTGGTAAAGGTCTTCCCAGTCTTCC
>CAZFJG010000154.1:0-3372 GCA_964519285.1 uncultured Synergistales bacterium
GGTCTTGACCTCTTTGTGGTCTCGAGCATAACAAGGATCCCCATAGAACGGGTCACCCGGGAGATAATGCCCTACCTTATCGTACTGTTAGGTGACCTTCTTGTGGTAACTTATTTCCCTGACTTTGTGATGTTCCTGCCAAATCTTCTTGGAGGTTAAAACCGGAAAGGTAAGATAATGCAGAATTCTGCTTCTGTTTTCCGCAGGGTTCTGCATTATCTGAAAGGATTTTCAGGTCCTTTTCTGCTCCGATCATTTGGATGGATTCCTACATAAATAACAATATTTTCCGAAATTTTTTGACATATCCACTAATATGCTTTATACTTTGCCAATTGCTGATATTAATCAGCGTAAAAACATATTTAGGAGGAAACATATTTTGAACAGAGGAACAGTCAAATGGTTCAACAGCACAAAGGGTTACGGTTTCATCACCGGAGAAGACGAGAAGGATTACTTCGTACATTTCAGTGCCATCAATATTGACGGCTTCAAGACCCTTGAAGAGGAACAGGAAGTAACATTCGATATCGAAGACGGTCAGAAAGGACCCCAGGCTACCAACGTTACGCCTGTGTAAGCAGCTTCCTTTCTGCCGGAATTATAGATCATAAAGGTTTAGATTTCAGCAGAAGTGAAGGTATCAGCGGTGGACATTAAGTCCACCGCTTTTTTTGTCCTTCAGTGGCTGATTTGATACTATTGTTAAAGATCACGACGCAAGCCTGAGTATTGTACCAAGAAGCAGATCACAACCCTTTTTTATATCTTCCATTTCAGTATATTCAGAGGCCACGTGACTTCTTCCGTTTTTGCCATGATCTATCCAAAGCTCATTCCGGCAATCACCTTTGTAAAGATGACCATGCAAAGTATCGCAACAGGATAGGTAGCGCCATATCCAGCTCCACACTCTTCTCCACCTGTAGCATCTATTGCAGCCCCAAGACCGGGAGTACTTGTCATTGCACCACATATAGCACCGACAAGAAGGATCCAGTTCATTTTGAAGATGTATCTTCCAACAATGAAGCCGGCAAGCTCAGCGCCAAGAGCAGCAAGAAATCCTATAGCAATTATGGCAAAACCGCTCTCTTTTACTGCATCTATAATGTCCGGACCTGCCATGAGACCCACTACTGCGAGGAAATAAGCCAGTGATATGGCCCGAAGAGCGGAAAGGACTTTATGGTCCATTCTCATTGGAAGAGGCCCCAGTCTTCCAAGAGCCCCAAGAACAAGAGCCACTATAAGGGCCCCGCCAGTTGTTCCAAGCGAGATCATTCCAACTGCAGGCAAGGGAAAAGACAATTTGCCAAAGATCACTCCAAGGACAATACAAACTACAAAGGACAAGAGCGTAAAAGAATCTGACTGCACTTTATTATCCTTATCTGCACTATCTTCGAATATATTCTGGAGCTTCTCCCTTTCTCTTCTCAGGTCGAAACGGAAAAGAGAAGGTGCAAGCTGGACGAAGAGGACTACTGCTATAACACCGAAGGGATAGGCAATTGAATATCCTGCTGTCACAAGAGGATTACCTCCTGTAGCCTCAAGAGCTGCACCAAGTCCGGGTGAACTGGTAAGAGCACCTGTGTATGATCCGGCCATCATGAGCGGATCAATTGGGCCAAAGACAGAAAAAAGCTTTCCGAGAAGAAGGGTGAAGACCGCTCCGGCAGAAGTGACAAGAATCCCCAGAACAACGAACCTGGCTCCGTATTTTCTTACTACCATAACAATATCTTCAGAGGCAAGTAATCCTACTGCAACTACAAATATCACAAGATTCCAGCTGAAATATTCGTAAGGAACAGAAAAACCTGCAATACCAAAGGCAAGGCCAGTAAAAAGTGCCCCGGAGATACCCAGGGAGATCCCTCCAAAGCTTATTTTGCCGAAGGCAAGTCCCAAAGCTACGGCAAGGCTCAGAATAAAGATATCGTTGTTCATCAAAGCAGCGAAGTATTCCAATCAGTGTGCCTCCCCTTCTGTCCACAAAACCTGCGGAAAGATCCCGTAAGTCCAGAGCTGGATCATATAATGTAATAAGTGTCTTTTTATTATTACACACATAGCCTCATTGGTTAACATGGGGAAAAAGCCACTCTAACAAAAAAAGAGAGAACGGATCTTAAACCGCTCTCTCTATCTCTCTGGCAAAAAAATTTTCCGGTTTTTATGCTCTTTGTGAAATCTAAAGTGCTACTGGTTCCATTTCTCGTCAAGTTTCTCGATAAGTCCCTCTTCCTTGACTTCTGCAAGGGCCTTATTTACTTTATCAAGAAGCTCAGTATCTTCCTTGTTCAGGGCCAATGCCTTTGGAGCACCTTCGATCTCTATGGTAAAAGCGACCTTGAGCTTTCCGTCGAACTGTTCTGAACCCACGTAATCTTTTGCAACAGGTTCATCCATAAAGGCTGCGTCCACACGTCCGAGGGTTACTTCCCTGACAGCATCGTCAAGCTTGTTGAATTTCTTAACTTCAACGCCTTCAATTGTGGAAACGTGAAGGTCCTCCGTTGTTCCAAGCTGTACGGATACTTTTTTGCCCTTAAGGTCGTCAATGCCTTTGATTGCATCATTATCAGCAGGTGTGACAAAGGCACTGTAAGTAATGATATAGGGATCGGAGAAATTTACCTTTTTGCTTCGCTCAGATGTTACACTCATGCATGCAGCAACCATGTCTATCTTTTCGGTGAGAAGAGCCGGGATAAGACCGTCAAAAGCCATATCAACCCACTCCACTTCAACACCCATCTTCTCTGCAAGAGCATTTACGAGGTCGATATCATATCCTACAAGGGCCCCTGTTTCGTCATGAAACTCAAAGGGAGGGTAGGTTCCTTCCGTTCCTACGACCAGAACATCCTTATCTGCCGCAAAGGCAGCTCCAGCAAAAACTACAAAGGTTAGTACCAGAAATAGTGTCAATAATTTTCTCATTAAATTTCCTCCTAAACTATGGTTTATTTTTATATATTTTTGTGACTTTTGTTCATTTATAAGATATATTATACACTTCTGCAGATCTGTGTCAAACTGTTTTTTTCCTTGAATCCTTCATGATTCGACCTGTTTTCACATGGGCCGGGGCAGAGGAATTTCCCCTGCCCCGTTGTAAAACTGTAGTTATTTTTAAGGATAATTTTTTCAGCATATAAAAATTTAATCCTGCCATCGCAGCGCAAAGGCTGTGAAGAGTGCTGATCCTTTCCAGAGAGAATCCTCGTCAATATCGAACCTGGAATTATGGTGGGGATAAGTCTGGCCTTTTTCCGGATTGCTTCCGGCATGATAGAGGAATGCCCCGGGAACATATTCGAGGTAGTAGGCAAAGTCCTCTCCTCCCAGCACAGGAGA
>CAZFJG010000155.1:0-3322 GCA_964519285.1 uncultured Synergistales bacterium
CAGTCCCTCTTCTCGGTGGTTTCGGAAATATCACATGAGCTTTCAGCAGATCCAGAAGAACTGCCTGCAAGAATATCTGAGTTGACCGAACAGGTGAGAACCCTTTCAAAAGAAAAGGCTGACCTGAAGCTGAAACTTATGGCATCGACCTTTGAGGAAAAACTTAAAAGAAGGGAACTCCCCGGAGATATCGATATACTGACGGCGAGGTTCGAGGATGTCCCGGTTGACCTTCTCAGGGAACTTGGAGACAGGGTCAAGAACAAGAACACTGGCAACGTCCTTCTTCTGGCATCAGTAATGGAAGGCAGCTCTGTGCAGATGACCGCCATGGCAGATGAAAAAGCCCTGCAGGCCGGCATTCACTGCGGCAAATTTGTAAAGGCCGTTTCAGCTGTAGTTTCCGGTGGCGGAGGTGGAAGACCTGCTATGGCTCAGGCCGGAGGCAAGGATGTATCAAGTCTTGATACTGCCCTGGAAAAAGCTGCTGATATAGCCAGGGAGCAGATCTCAAAAGAATGAAGCGTTATATGGCACTTGATGTTGGAAGCGTAAGAATCGGAATTGCAGTCAGCGATCCCCTGGCCATAACAGCCCAGGGGATCGCTGTTATCCCTTTCAGGGATTGGGAAAGGGCCCTGTCTGAACTTGTTGAAAAATATCTGCCTTCTACATTTGTGGTGGGACTGCCACTGAGGACTTCGGGGGAAAGAGGTCCCGAAGTGGAAAGGGTAGAGATATTCAGCCACAGGCTGAAGGAGATATTTCCGGAGATAGAGATAGTTTTTCAAGACGAAAGGTTCTCCTCGAAAATTGCAAACCAGTTTCTGGACGAGTCTGGTATTTCGTCCAGAAAGCGGCGAGGTTCCGTCGACAGCATCGCAGCTGCTGTTTTTCTGCAGGATTTTCTGGATAACTCCAGGAGGAAAGATTCTTAGATGATCCCTGAAAATGTGAAAATGACTCCCATGCTTGAGCAGTACCTTCACTGGAAGAAAAAATATCCTGACTGTATCCTTCTGTTCAGGATGGGTGATTTCTACGAGCTCTTTTTTGAGGATGCAAAAATAGCATCTGAGGTACTTGATATAGTTGTAACAAGCAGGGACCCGGAAAAGAAGATACCTATGGCCGGCGTCCCATGGCATGCCCTGAACAACTACACTGCCAAGCTTATCAATGCCGGATACAGGCTTGCTGTCTGTGACCAGGTAAGTGAGCCTGACGGCAGAAAGATCGTAGACCGTAAAGTCACGAGAATAATAACAGCAGGAACCTTTCTTCCGGAAGATGCACAATTCGAGGCAAAGCTTGCAGCAATTGCAGTACGTGACGATAACCATGTTATTCTGTCAACTCTCTCTGTAGGGACTGGAGAACTGTCTGCCGGTGTTTTAGATGCGGGAAGAATTCTTTCCGTGCTGTTGTCCTTTGGTCCCGGAGAGATCCTATATCCCTCCGGTGACGGCAAGACAGAAGGTTTCCTGAAGAAGAACCTTCCCGACTTTGAATGGATTGAGAGGGACAGAGATGAATTTGACGGAAGGGCTGGAACCAGACGTCTGAAAGAAATGTGGTCTCTGGCGAGCCTTGAGGGTTTTGGTATTCCTGATAACTCAGACGAGGCAGGATGTGCATCTGCCCTCTGCAGGTATCTTGAGGAGACCCAGTTTTCCAGGGTGGATTACATCAGGGGAATCACCCCCCTGTCCTGTGACGTGGAACTGCTCATAGACAGAACAACAAAGAAAAATCTGGAACTGGTGGACGGAGATAGCTCACTTTATTCAGTCTTAAACCTCTGCAGGACTCCCATGGGTAAAAGAACATTGAGAAACTGGATCCTCCATCCCCTCAGGGATATCTCCTCCGCAGAAAAAAGACTCGATGCAGTGGAGATCCTGAAGGAAGATCCCTCTGTACTTTCTTCTCTCGGGGCATCTCTTTCATCCTGTTCGGATATGGAGCGTTCCGTGGCCAGGCTGAGCCTGGGGACAGGATCCCCAAGGGATGCAGCCTCTATCAGAGACACCCTGGCAAAGGTCCCCGACGTACTTTACAGACTGGATACTGAAGGTCTTGAATACTGGGGTGAGGAGATATCGGAACTTCAGGAACTTAAAGAGTTTCTTGATTCCATTTTGATGCGGGATGTTCCGAGGGTACTGCATCAGTCTCCACTGGTCAGGCCGGGTTTTGACGAGGATCTCGACTACTGGAGAAGCCTTTACAGGGATGGAGATACCTGGCTGGACAACTATCTTGAAAGAGAAAGAGAAAGGTCTGGGATCCCGAAATTGAAGGCTGGATATAACAGGGTCTTCGGTTATTACCTCGAGGTTTCCCGCACAGAGTCGTCTAACGTTCCTGCAGATTACATTAGAAAACAGACCCTTGTGGGGTCTGAAAGGTTCATAACAGAGGAGCTGAAAGAATTCGAGGAAAAGATCCTTCGTTCTGAAGAGGAAATAAAAAAGAGAGAAAAATATCTTTGGGAGCAGATAATATCAGAGATACTTGCGAACTCGAAAGAGATCCAGCGGACTGGAAGGTCCCTGGGTGTCCTTGATGTTCTTTGCTCTTTTGCAAGAGCTGCCTTTACGAATAATTACAGCAGGCCATCCTTCAGCGAAGGGAATCTTTTAAAGGTCAGGGGAGGAAGACATCCGGTTATAGAGAAGTTTTCAAGGGATATACCCTTTGTACCTAACGATGTTGAACTCTCCAACGAAGACGGACGAATAGCCGTTCTGACAGGTCCCAACATGGCGGGAAAATCCACATATTTACGGATGACGGCACTCCTTGTGGTTATGGCCCAATGCGGTTCTTTTGTTCCTGCAGAATCCTGCATTCTTTCTCCAGTGGACAGAATATTTACACGAATAGGCGCAAGAGACGAGTTGGCACGTGGTAACAGTACCTTTATGCTTGAAATGCTTGAGACAGCCAATATTCTTCACAATGTGACAGATGACAGCCTTGTGATACTTGATGAAATAGGCCGAGGTACCTCTACCTATGACGGGATGAGCATTGCCTGGTCTGTAATAGAATTTCTTCACGATCATTGTGGTTCAGTTCCCAAGGTCTTGTTCGCTACCCACTACCACGAACTTACGCGCCTTGCTGATGAGTTGACCCATGTAATAAACCTCAGTATGGATGTGGAGGAGTCAACTGAAGGGATAAGGTTCCTTCACCAGGTGGTCAGGAAAGCCTCTGACCGTTCCTATGGAGTTGAAGTAGCAAGGCTTGCAGGAGTTCCTGATATTGTAGTGAAACGGTCAGAGGAACTGCTGAAGCATTTTGAGGACCCTTC
>CAZFJG010000156.1:0-3282 GCA_964519285.1 uncultured Synergistales bacterium
CCGAGTCCGTGAGAAGTATGGGATATTCGTTGGACCACCCCGGAATGGCTATTCTGAGGGCCTGCGGAAGGATGATGCTCTTAATGGCCTGGATGTTAGTCATTCCCAGGGATCTCGCTGCCATCATCTGACCGGAGCCTAAAGATCGTATGCATCCTCTGAAGATCTGAGACTGATAGGCAGAGCTTCTCAGTCCGAAGGCTATGATAGCAATCATTAAAGGCGTAAAATCAAGTCCCAAAAGGGGAAAAAGACCGAAATAGAACAGGAAAAGGAGGACCAGGTTGGGAATCCCCCGAAAGAACCATACGTATAACGAAATGATCCTTGGAAAAGGTTTTGGTGCATATACCTGTCCTACAGCGAGAAAAAGGCCAAGTATAAAGCCGAGGCCAAGTGCGCTGAAAACAAGCCTTAGGGTGACAAGAGACCCTTTCAGAATAAAAGGTAAATTACTTGCTATAAGCTGTAATGTATCAGTCATAAAAACATCCCTGCATGAAAAGGCAGGAGAAGTAATATTTGACCAAGAGTCTCTTCTCCTGCCTGAATTATGTTAACTCTTTAAAGATAATAATTCAAACCTTACATGGTTCTTTACATGTTGTATTTTGCCTTGAGTTCCTCCCATTTAGAGGACCTTTTGAGCATATCCAGTCCCTTGTTGATCTTTTCCTGAAGATCCTTGTCCTCTTTTCTCATTGCTACTGCGTATTCTTCTCCGGTATTTATGGTTCCGATGATCTTGAGGTCCCTTCCTTCAACGGCCTTTTCGACTATAACATCATCCATCATTGCAGCATCCACACGTCCATTCTCAAGATCTTTTGCAGCAAGGGGGAAGTTGTCATAGAGCTTCAGGTTTTCCATGGGGAGAACTCCTGGTTTTACAAGATTATCCTCGAGCCACATAGCTGCGGTACAGCCTCTCTGGGTTCCAACCTTATAGTCTCCGCCGAGAGCGGTAACTATGTTAAGTTCCGAGTCTGCCCTTACACATACTGACTGGTTGATAACCCAGTATACGTCGGAAAAGGCAACAACTTTTCTTCTTTCGGGGCTTGCTGTCATTCCAGAATAGATCAGGTCGATCTTATTGGCCAGGAGAGCCGGAATAATTCCGTCCCATGCTGTGGGCTTTATCTCAACTTCAAAGCCGAGCTGGTCAGCGATCCATTTTATTGACTCTACGTCAAATCCTGTTGGTTCACCCTTCTCGTCAACATAGGAATAGGGAGGATAGTCTCCGTCAATTCCCACGGTGTACTTATCCGCTGCCATGGCGCCTGATGCCATGACAATACCTGCAATAAAGGCCGCACACATCACTGTCAGAAGAATCTTTTTCATTACACCTTACCTCCTGTATATTGTATTATCTTTTTTAAAGATCAAAAAAACTTCCCTTTTGAAGATTACGGGAATTTAACTGGGATGATGCTTCATTACGCTAAAACAATAACATAAAACCGAGACAGAATTATATCCATAATCTCAGGGACTGTCAATAGTAATACAGGAAAAGAAGTTAAAAAAACAAGTTAAACTCATGGAGATATTGTGATAATATAAAATAACCATAGCTTAAAAACAGAGCCGAATAGAAATTGATCCCAGAAATATCTGTAACGAGGGGAGCCTGTCTTGGACAAAAACAAGGTCATTGTAGTTCTTCTTTCCATAATTGCACTGGTGGCCGCAGGAGTTGTACTTAAGGCAGCCAAAGGGGTTATACTGCCTTTCGTCATTGCCTGGCTTCTTTCTTATCTCTTTGCCCCTATTGTACGTTTCCTTGTAAAGAAAAAAGTGCCTACCATAATTACAACCATTGCAGTTCTGGGAATTTTTATTGGAGTCTGTTCTCTCAGTATATTGTTTTTAAACACAAGGATCATGGCTTTCGCAAGGGAGTATCCGAGATACTACTCTCAGCTGATAGATATTGCCAAGTCACTGACTGCAAATGTAGACCTTCCTCCAGACTTCTGGAGTCAGATAAACTGGGGGCAAAGGGCAGGTATATATCTTTACAACTTCACAGGTTCCCTTGTGAGCTTTTTCTCCAACCTTATACTCGTGATAATTTTCCTTGTTTTCCTTCTTTCCGGTTCACCTTATTTTAACTATAAGATAAAGAAGGCTTTTTCAGAGCAGAATTCCAAAAAGGTCACCAGAATAATCAGTTCCATATCAAGACAGATAAGCAGATATCTGAGCATGCAGTTTTTGATAAGTCTTGCTACTGGAATTATGGTCTGGGCAGCACTCTGGCTGATGGATGTTGATTTTGCTGTTACCTGGGGAGTTTTTGCCTTTGTCCTCAATTTCATTCCTACCATTGGTTCGGTAATTTCTTCCATTCCGCCGGTACTTGTCGCAGTAGTTCAGTTCTATCCCGATTTTTTCCCGGCTTTCCTGGTAGGTATCCAGCTCTTTATAATACAGCAGACCATGGGTAACATTGTTGCTCCAAAAGTTATGGGTGACGAGCTTAACCTCAGTCCTGCGGTTATACTTATTTCGCTGCTTTTCTGGGGATGGCTGTGGGGTGTTATAGGAGCCCTTCTTTCTGTGCCCATACTTGCAGCTATAAAAATAGTCTGTGATAATGTGGAGTCTCTCCATGTTCTGAGCGTAATGATGGGTTCAGGCAGGACCTACAGCAGGGAAATGAGCGGATAAGAGGGTGGGGTAGTTTCTTGTCAATGAGGATTTTTACCCTGGATTCTTATTAACTGAAGCCTTCTTTGCGTGATGGATAACAAGAGGGATATAACTATTCAGGTTTGACTATTTGAATTCCATGATAGAATAATTTCTCATCATAATAGTTGCGGGGTGTTTTTTTGGTACGAACAGGTGATCCAGAATATGGGAAAAATCCGGATAATTTCGAGGTAATAAGCCTTTATGATCTAATCCAGATCCTTATCAAGAGAAAAAAACTTATTGTCCTGGTCTTTATGGTCTGTGTACTCGTTGCAGTTGTTGGCTCGCTTATGATGGATCCAGTTTACAGGGTTTCGTCGGTGGTAACTCCCGGTCGTTATTTTGACCAGAACGGGGAGATGAGATATCTGAGTTCTCCAGAAAATCTTAATTCTTATATTTCTAAAGAAAGCTTCCATACTCCGGTTCTTAGGGAGTTAAACTGGGATCCTGAAGAACCGGGAAATAATTTTAAAGTCCAGACAGATCTTCCAAGAGGCTCTGATAATGTTTATCTTTCTGTAGATTCTGCCAATATTGACAAGGCAAGGGAATATATGCAGGCATTGATGG
>CAZFJG010000157.1:0-3253 GCA_964519285.1 uncultured Synergistales bacterium
ATAACGGACCTGATCCCTCGGATCTTCTATTTTTGCAGAATCTTTCAGCTTTATTATTCGCTCAAGTTCATCTGAAGCAGTCCTGAGTGATCCTTCATTTCTCTTGATAGATGCATTTTTCCACATAACAGAACGAATCCCTTTTATCAGATCCAGTATCGTTGACTCTCCATGCCTTATCTCTGGTACTTCTTCTTTTAATTCGGGCAGGTTCTTTTGCTTTTCTCTTTTTCCACAGATTTTTGAAGCAGTTCTGCCCGCTATCTTTCCAAAAACAACTGTTTCTGCCAGGGCAACGCCTGGAAGCCTGTTTGCACCGTGGAGACCTGCGGCAGCCTCACCACAGGCAAGAAGACCTCCCACAGATGTCCCACAGTGACAGTCTATATCCACTCCACCTATATAGAAATGAGCTGCGTGAGAAATGGGAAGAAGATCTTTCCTGATATCAAGACCAACTCTTTTAAGAAGAAGTGAAAGTTCCTGGTATTTTGTATCAAGTACTTCAGGATCAATTTTTGAACAGTCCATGAAAATGCAATCTGGGTTACCCCGCCCCTCATCTATTTCAGACTTGACGGCCCTGGTCATTACATCCCTTGTAGCCAGGTTTCCCTTCTCACTGTAACGATACATGAACTCCTCGCCATCAATGTTTTTAAGAACAGCACCAGCACCAAAGAGAGCATTGGCAACAGGTATTTTTACAGGTTTAAACATCATTGAAGGATAAAACTGGACCATCTCCATATCTCTCAGTACCGCGCCAGCTTCGTATGCCAGTTTGTAAGAATCACAGGATACGTCAGAAGTATTGTTATGCTGTTTATATAGCGCTGCTCCACCGCCGGCAGCAAGGATTACCACTTCAGACCTGAATAAAAGTTTTTCACCAGTGTTGTTATCCATGGCAAGGGCACCAACCACACTATCATGGTCTGTCAACAGCTTTATGACAGTGGTTTCATCAAAAACCTCCACCCCCCTCTCACAAGCCCTCTCAAGCAAAGGCAAAGTCAGGGGAAGCCCCCTGTTAAGGTAAGAATAGGACTGGTATTCACTGAGAAAGGATCTGCTTATAGAATGTCCCGGCGGATGTTTTACCAGAAGGTTGCCGTCAATATTTTTAAATTGTACGCCATGTTCTTGAAGAAATGGAAGTACAGTTTCGGACTCTTCAACAAAGAACCTTACAAGTTCAGTGTTATTTATTCCAGCACCAGAATCCAGTAGATCCTTTTCAAAGATAGCCGGTTCATCACCACATCCACCCTCCCTTGTGGCAAGACTTAAGACTCCTCCGGAAACCAGGGTATTGCCGCTTTTCCCCGCTTTACTTTTACAGACAAGAGCTACCTCCAGAGAATGTTCCCGGGCCTCAAGGGCTGCGGAAAGACCTGCAAGGCCTCCTCCAATAACAAGCAGATCAACACTACGGGTTTCAGCCATTTGTTCACTCCTCTCTCATTACTCATTCAATTCTGTCATATTCGCAACCCGGAAACAACAGGAACAAAAACTAAGAGTACAACATATTCAGAAACTGGTATTATTATATCCGGATCAAAACTCGGCTGATTTATAAAACCTTTACTACGTAGAGAAGATCTGAGTTTTTGGAGATCGGGCTGAATACTAAGGAGTGTTGACGTCAATGAAGAAAAAACTACTTGCCTTAGCTGTAATAGCAGCTCTTTTTTTTGGCTGGAACCAGTTAAGATCTACCAATGTTCTTGAGACTCCCACTCTAACCGTAAATGAAACTCTTTCTGAAGCTTACAGCGAAAAGAAGAGTGACATACTGGTCAAAGGTGAAGGGCAAGTCATAAAGATCCTGGCCGACGATAACAAGGGAAGCCGTCATCAGCGGTTCATAATACGCCTTTCTTCAGGGCAGACCCTGCTGGTTTCCCACAACATAGACCTGGCACCAAGGATCTCCTCTCTGGAAACCGGTGATAAAATAACATTTTACGGCGAATATGAATGGAATCCGGAAGGTGGGGTCATCCACTGGACCCATCACGATCCTGACGGCAGTCATCAAGATGGATGGATAAAGCATGACGGAAAGACCTACCAGTAATTCCATGGACCTGCTGAAAGAATCCTGCAAGGAGGAAAAAAGATGAAGGCCATTATAAATGCAAAGATAGAGACCATTTCAAAGGGCACTGTAAATGACGGAGTCATTCTGGTGGAAGGTACGAGAATCCTTGAAACCGGAAATAAAGTTGAAATTCCCGACGATACGGAGATCATAGATGCACTGGGCAATTACGTAACTCCCGGGCTGGTAGATGCTCACACCCATCTGGGAGCTTTTGAACAGGATGTTCCCGAATCCTTCACTGACGGTAACGAGATGACTTCTCCAATAACTCCCCAATTGAGAATAATAGACTCCCTCACTCCACAGGATACAGCATTCCATGATGCACTTGCTGGAGGAATAACCTGCGTTCAGACCCTTCCGGGAAGCGCTAACATCATTGGTGGACAGGGAGCAATAATTAAAACCACGGGAAAGATCGTGGATGAAATGGTGGTCAAAGCACCATCTTCTATGAAAGCAGCCCTCGGAGAAAATCCAATAAGCGTTTACAAAAAAAGAGAAATGCTTCCAACCACAAGAATGGGAAACGCAGCATCCCTTCGGGAAGCTTTTATAAACACGGAAAACTACGTAAAAAAGGCGACCCGTACAGCTGAAAAGGGAGAAGTCCACGAAAGGGACCTTAAACGGGAATCACTGGTACCCGTCCTGAAGGGTGAACTACCCCTCAGCATACATGCTCACAGATCTGACGACATAGTTACTGCCATCAGGATCTGCGAGGAGTTCAATTTAAAGTTCACCATTGAACACTGCACAGAAGGGCATTTGATCCCCGAATATCTTGGAGACAGAAAAATTCATGCAGCAGTGGGACCTACCCTCTCAAGCAGATCAAAACTTGAACTGAAGAACAAGAGCTGGCAGACAATGAAAAGTCTACTCGAAGCAGGATGCCATGTCTGTATTATTACGGACCATCCTGTTGTTCCCATTGAGCATCTTTCCCTCTGTGCCTCCCTTGCTTTTAAAGCTGGCCTGTCAAGGCAGGATTCTCTTGGATGCATTACCCTTTACGCAGCTGAGCATTTAGGAATACAGGACAGAGTTGGAAGCATAGAAAAGGGCAAAGATGCGGATATTGTGATCTGGAACGGTGACCCCCTGGACAGCAGGACCACTGTGATGTCTACAATG
>CAZFJG010000158.1:0-3246 GCA_964519285.1 uncultured Synergistales bacterium
ATCAAAGGCGGGCTGGTGCTGGTAGGGATAATAGCAACTCTCTTTATGAGTGCCCTTACGGGATCTTCAGTACCATGTATTTCAGCTCTTATACCTCTGCTTGTTCCGAGACTGGAAAAATACGGATACAAAAGAAGCTATACTACGGCAGTTCTATGCTCATCCAGTTTTCTTGGTTACCTTATACCTCCAAGTGTTCCTGCCCTTATTTACTGTATGGTAGCTCAGCAGTCTGTAGCGGCTCTTTTTCTTGCGACTGTTTTTCCAGGCCTGATGCTTGCAGGAGGTTATGCAATACTGAACTACTTCATTGTTGACAGATATTCTTTTGAACCTGTGGATATGCCCGAAAGACCTGATAATTTCCCTGATGCAATGAAAGAACTTGGCAAGGCTACATGGTCAGCACTCCCTGCTCTGGGCTGTCCTGCCATAATCCTGATCGGTATTTATGGAGGCATCTGCACTCCCAACGAGGCAGGAGCTATAGCGGTTATTTACACAATATTCGTTGGTCTTTTCTTTTACAGAGAACTGAATAAAAAGTCATTCTGGAATGCCACACTAAGCTCCCTTATAACTCTTGGAATGATAGGTCTTCTTATTGCAGGGGGTACTATCTTTACACGTTTCCTTATTCGTCAGGGTGTTGCCCAGGCTTTTGCCCAGATGATGCTTGGAACTTTTGATACAAAGTTGCTGGTTCTTCTTTCGATAAACGTGTTTCTGCTTATTCTTGGTATGTTCATTGAAGGCATACCCATTCTGATTCTTGCCGTACCCTTAATTCTACCTCTGATAGAGCAGTTTGATATAAACCTTGTTCACCTTGGTTCTATCATAATCCTTAATATTGGACTGGGGGTAATGACACCGCCCTTTGCGATGTCGATCTTTGTGGGATCCCGACTATCGGGGGTGCCTTCGGGAGAACTTATGAAGCCCATGATGATCTACCTGTTTTGTGTTGGGATCCCGGTTCTTCTGTTAACTACTTATGTACCTTTCTTCTCATGTTGGCTTCCCACTGCAGTTCTGGGTCCCATGGTTGTAGGACCCTGGTGATTTTTAATGTTAGCGGTGATTAAAAATAAAGGTATTTACATTGATAGTGAAAGAAGGCGTTTTCTGTGCCATTTGATGTGTTGATCAAAAATGCAAGGATAGTTGATGGAACAGGTGCTCCGTGGTTCTTGAGCGACGTGGCCGTGAAAAACGGCAGAATAGCTGCAATAGCAAAGTTTTCCGATGATACTGAAGCGGTAGAGGTTATTGACGGGACTGGAAAAGTTCTTGCTCCTGGTTTCATCGATATTCATACCCATTCTGACTTTCTTCTTCTCAGGGATCCATTGATCTTGTCCAAGCTGAGACAGGGGGTTACCACTCAGGGAATCGGTCAATGTGGCCTCAGTCCTGCACCGATCCGTACCGACAAGGTTGAAATGCTGGACCAGTATCTTGGGTTTATAAAGGCTGGAGCTGAGCCCGACTGGTCGTGGAGGTCCTTTGGGGAGTGGCTTGAAGTTCTGGAAAAACTGGACCTTGGAACTAACGTGGCAGCCTTTATGGGTCAAGGGACAATAAGGCTGAATGTTATGGCCTTTGACGACAGGCCTGCTTCTTCCGAGGAAATTGCCGAAATGGCTGGCCTTGTGGCAAAGTCCATGGAAGAAGGGGCTTTCGGAATGACCAGCGGACTTATTTATCCTCCCGGGGTCTATTCCTCAGAGGAGGAGATCATAGCAGTATGCCGAGGACTTAAAAAGAGAAACGGTCTTTACGAATCCCACATGAGAAGTGAGTCAGGAGGGGTTGTCAGGGGAATTGAGGAGACCTTGAAAGTTGCCGGGAAAAATAATATTCCCGTACAGGTCTCCCATCACAAGGCTCTTGGTAAAGAGAACTGGGGGCTTGTCAACCAGACCCTTGGAGCTGTAGAAAAGGCCAGGGTCAATGGTATCGATATTACCCTGAATCAGTATCCCTACACTTCCTGCAGTACAACACTGAGATCTATCCTTCCTCCCTGGGTACATGAGGGAGGCGTTGACAGTGTTATAGAACGTCTGAAGGACAAAACGCTGAGAAGTAGAATTAAAGAGCAGATCGAGTCAGATCCGGATTGGGAAAATATGTATCTTCATGCAGGAGGAAGTTCCGGTGTCAGAATTCTGTATTCTCCCCGAACTCAGGGATACGAGGGCAAAAACCTCGATGAGATAGCAGAGGAAATGAGGATTTCTCCCCTTGATGCAGCCTTTGAGGTCATTATAGCGAACAAAGGATCTGATAATGCCTGTTACGACGCAATTTCCGAAGATGATGTAAAAACTGTTATGAAAAGCCCTTACGTAATGATAGCTTCGGATTCTATTCCCTCTGCTCCAGGTGCAAAGACCCATCCAAGGACCAACGGTACTCAGCCAAGAGTACTCGGCAGATATGTAAGGGAGGAAAAAACACTTTCCCTTGAAGAAGCCGTGTGGAAAATGAGCGGTTTCCCAGCCTGGCGTCTTGGTCTCCAGAAAAAGGGCATTATCAGGGAGGGTATGGATGCAGATCTTGTTCTCTTTGACCCGGAAACGATAAGGGACGGAGCCACTTACGAAGATCCATTCCTTGAACCTGCAGGTATCGATTACGTGTACGTGAACGGAGTAAAAACGGTGGATCACGGTAAGCATACCGGAAAAAGATGCGGCAAAGTCCTTAAAAAGGTTTAGAATATTATAAAATAAAGACGCTAAACCTTCACTAAAAAGGGGATGCTTGGTAATAATGAACTGGAGACCGACAAAACTTGAGGTGGACCTGTCCAGGATAAGATCCAATTACAGGGCAGTACGAAAACATATCGGAGAGGGACCTTTGATCTTCGGCGTTGTAAAGGGAGATGCCTACAAGCTCGGAGCTTTACCTGTAGCTAAGGTTCTCGAGGATGAGGGGACAACCTTTTTTGCCGTTGCCACCTGCGACGAAGCAATAGAGCTCAAGGAGGGCGGAATAGAGGGGCCAGTCCTCGTTCTTGGTCCTTCCCCTTATGGAGTAGCAGGAGAATACGTCAGGCTTGGTATAAGGGCAACTGTGAACGATCCTCAGATAGCACGGGCCATGTCAGATGCGGCGGTCAGACAGGGAAAGACTGCTTATGCCCACGTCAAGGTAGATACAGGCATGGGCAGAATAGGTTTTTTCCCTGACCAGATCAAGACAGAGCTTGAAGAGATATCCAAACTACCTGGA
>CAZFJG010000159.1:0-3239 GCA_964519285.1 uncultured Synergistales bacterium
AATACTAACAATTTATTGTGTCATGCAGCGGAGCTTAATTTTTTTTCGACTCCGGATTAAATAAACATTGGAGTAAATAACATGGCCCTGACAGACTCATAGACAAGGGTCCGGAATTCCTGCCCCTTCATATAATGGCTTTTGAGTATATTTTTATAATTGTAGTTATGTGACTTGTTAGAAACTTATGATAATATAGTTTTGTATCCATATATTGAGTATTAGTTAACTAACGGAGGTAAGGAGAAAAACATCATGCGCAAAAATTTTTTATTTTTCTGCATATTGTTATCGGTGATCCTGTTGTTGCTATGTTTTACTTTCGATCCTCTTTTTGCTGCAACTTACATTGTAAACACAACTTCTGATGATGTAACCATGGAAGGCTCTTTAAGAAATGCCATTTCAAAAGCTGGTGATGGAGATATCATAAGCTTTGATCTCCCCTACCCTTCCGTTATAAAGCTAAAGGGAAATCTACTGGATATTAACAGAAATATTACAATACAGGGCCCTGGTGCAGATAAACTCTCTATAAGTGGCGAAGGAAAGTCCAGGGTTTTTAATTTGTCTCGAAATTCTTTAGCTGAAGTCTTATCACCTATAGTAATATCAGGATTAACTATCATGAATGGCTATTCTTCCTCAGGAGGAGGTATTTTTTGCGATTATGCAGCAACTGGATCAACAAAACCCATAACCCTGAGGGAATGTATAATACGAGATAATTGCGCAGAACAAGAAGGAGCAGGTCTTTACAGTCAAGGTAACAACATTAAAGTTTTAGGCTGCACCTTTAAAAACAACGGTGATGGGGAAAACCCGGCCGAAGGAGGAGGAATATATTCTTATCTGAATAATATAACTATTATCAACTGTACTTTCTTTGGTAATTCTGCATTGCGCGGAGGCGCCATTTTTAACTCAGAAACACTTACCTTGCATGGTGCAGACAACATCATGAACTGTACTTTTACGGAAAATCAAGGCGGGGCTTTAACTAATGTCGCAAACAGTCCAACAATCAGCAACTGTATATTATGGGAAAATCCTCCCCAGGAAATCGTCAATGTCAATTCCACTCCTTTTCTTGATCATTGTGTTGTAACTCATGGATTTATAGACATAGGCAAAGGTTCTACTTATAGTGTTCTTATTAAGGCAGATCCATTACTCGGCCCTTTGGCTAACTACGGGTCAATTGAAACCTGTTCCCTGGGAACCAGCAGTTCCGCAATTGATTCGGGGATAACACTTGAAGCGGTTACAACTGATCAACGGGGAGTTCCCAGGCCTCAGGGGGCAAACTATGACATAGGAGCATTTGAAAAAGAAAACTATATAACTCTGGGCGATCATAAAGAAATTGATGGTGGCAGCGGCTGCAGCATTGGAATATTCGGACCGTCAATGCTTCTTCTTATTGCTCCACTGCTCCTTCTCGTGAAAAAAGAGTAAAAGTTAGAATAACTGTAAAAAAGCAACCATTAAGCAAAACAACAAGGTGCCTATATGGGCCCCTGATTGTTGTAATATCATCTTTTTAGCACGCAGTTCTTGTAACATAAGTTAAGATCTTTGATTTAAAGAGTGTATGTTTAAAGTTATTGGTCTGCAATGAATAATTTATCTCTGATCTGCCAAAGTTATTTTTTGCAACAATGGGTATGGCTATACGGAAATAGTAGACTCGGCCCTTTCAAAAAAGGTATGTATATGTCTTTCCGATTTAAACTTTTACTACTTTTTCCATGGTAGACCTCCTTTCAAGGCATTAAAAAAGCCAGGCTCGGGAATGGACCAGACTGGATAAAGAACATAAAAGGAAGGTTAGAGGGCTCCTGCGTTACATTCACCGCCCGCTATATTCAGATTTTTTCCGACCGCACGACCAGGAACTCAAACTATGAACACATATCTTTTACACAATTTCTGCCGTCTCTTTTGGCCTTATAAAGGGCTACATCGGCCCTTTCCAGCAAAGAAACAGGGGTATCGCTATTTTCATAGGAAGCAACTCCGAAGGAACCAGTGATCGCTACAGACATACAAGATCTCGCGTTCCAAAGAAGCAGACGTAAATCCTCAGCAAGTGAAAAAGCTTTTTCCAACTTTGTTTCTTGGCAAATAAGAAGAAATTCATCTCCTCCCCATCGCCCAAGGTAATCTGTCTTACGAATCCTGGAAAGAAATAACTCCGCAACTTCAACAAGAACTTTATCACCTTTGTTATGGCCCAGGGAATCGTTGACATACTTGAAGTTATCGATATCAAACATTATCAGGGACAAGCCGTGACCATAACGCTCAGTACTGGCAAAACAGGATTCCAGCAGTAAATCCAATTTTGTACGGTTATATAACCCTGTTAGCTTGTCACGGGCAGCCAGGCGCTCAAGAGCGATCTGGGCATTGACAAGTTCTGTGGTCTTCTCATTAACCATTCTCTCCAGGACAAGGTTTCTTTCTTCCAGTTCCTTTACAGGAAAAGCTTCGTCAGAATCGTGAACATCTGTGGGAAGGGAAACATGAATATGTTCAATTAACCAGCATCCCTCATATTTCCGGGTGATCACAGTCATTCTTAGACCAGATATTGTTATTTTCTGTCCAAGAATTCTCGTTTCTATATCCATTAGTGCAAAGACAAAAGCAGATGTATCGGAAAGAGGAGAGACCTGACAATTGTTCAACTTATAATCGATGCGTTCAGGTGCTTGCCTGATGTCCTTATCATAGTTGATAAAAGCGTCTTCCGGAGAGAGGGCTATTTCATCTGCACCAGTCCCCACCCCACCAATAGAGGGACTCAAAAAAGACTTGGTTCCAGCAAGGTCTCTATCAACAAAATACGTTTTCAGGTAATTTGTGAACAATACCCTTATCTCTTCAACGATCTGTGATTCATTTAAAATAATATTTCACCTCTTTTCAGCAAAGCTGGATACCGCGACTTGAACTGGCCCCATTCTCTGAACACAGGATACCCGATTTTAGATGAAAACATTTTCCCCATGGTCCTTTAGTAATTTATTGCTTCTTCGCCTACCAGGCAACTGAAATATACTCCCGCAGAAATTGGAAACATAACGTACCAGATCAGCTCAGTTTACTTGGAGTACCATATAAGTGATCACAACATACCGCATTAATTTACCAGAAGTAACCAGAATAAGAAACCAACGTAAGCGAACCCTTAAAACACCTGCCATAACGGTTAGTGGGTCACCAATTATTGG
>CAZFJG010000160.1:0-3204 GCA_964519285.1 uncultured Synergistales bacterium
TAAAATTTTACCTGTCATAATTACCATCCTGTTTGTCGCTCAAGATTACCTCCTCCATAAGGTCTTATCTTCCAGAAGGAGGCAACCTTGAGCATGGATTTAATCAATCATAATTGTAAAATTTCTGTTTCTTATCCATATTTCACGAACTATGCAGCCTTTTGGCCGTTAATCCATTTTTTCTCCCATTTCAACGAAGAAGTTCCACTGCTCGTTCATTGCTTTCTGGAACTGAAGTCCTGTCTTGAAGCGAGGTACAAGATTGTTTTCTTCATAGTATTTCTGGAATCCGGGATCATCATAGATCTTTTCAAGATTGTCTACCCATACCTCTACAACTTTATCAGGAGTAGCCTTGGGAGCAACTATACCCCTGATCTTTTCAAAGGTGAAATCAACTCCTGATTCCTTGAGGGTTGGGACATCCGGAAGTGTATCCATTCTTTCTTCATTGAGAAGTGCTACAAGTTTGACGTTTCCGGCCTCTACCTGGCTGGCTATTTCAGCATATTCACCAACGGCAGCATCGATACGTCCTGCGACTATCTCGACCATAACATCTGATCCACCCTCGAAGGGTATTACGTTAATGTCCATACCAGCAATCTGGGCGACTCTCTGAATACACATTGTCTCAGCGCTTCCAGGATTACCGCCTCCCCATTTCTGCTTACCAGGGTTAGCCTTGGCATGCTCGATAACATCCTCGAATGTATTCAGGTCACTATCGGCCGGTACATAAATGACTGAAGGATCAAAGAATACCTGTGCAACAGGTTTGAAATAGGTATAGTCAACGTTCATGTCAGTCTGAAGTGGTCCGGCAAGAAGAGAAGAGGATATTCCGAGAAGGGTATAACCGTCGGGTTTGGCATCTCTCACATATGTCCAGGCGTTTGAACCGCCTCCACCTGTCCTGTTTTCGACGACAACAGGCTGTCCGATGTGAGGCTCTATTGCCTTGCCCATGTTCCTAAGGAATATGTCTCCACCTGAACCAGCCTGTGAATGATAGACAAATGTTACAGCCTTTGTCGGATAGTCCGCGGCAAACGCCATTCCAGCACTCATTACTACTGTTACTGCTACTGCAAGCATTATCAATAGATTTTTTCTCATTTTCCTGAATACCTCCCCAAATTATTTTAATGTTAAATAAGGTTCACACTCTTTACTCTTGTCTAAAGTTTTACCCCCCCTTCCTGTTAGAATAATTTTCACTCCTGAAACTTAAAAATAATGTGCCACGTCTGTAAAATATTAGAACGTGGCACATTTAAAATTATTTTTTCATTCCCTCTTCGAGGATCTCTTGAGCTCTTACCTGGTTGAAAATTCCGCACGGACAAAGTACTGCCATTTCTTTTGCGGCTTTTTCTGCATCCTTTTTGCCTTCTCTGACAAGGTTCATGTTCTTTTCTACAATGCCCGAGGAGATCATATGATGTCCGCACATAGTAGTTATAGCCAGTACGTCATCCTCAGGAAGTAGTTCCTTTTTACCCCAGATACCGAGGGAATAGTTCATCGTGTGAGGTCTAAGACCTGCCTCTTTACATGCATCAATGATCTCGTCCAGAAGACCTGCGATAATAACTGACTGTCCGAGTTCCCTTTCCTTTATGTCCTTGAGGAAGTTAACGACCTGATCTTTACTTGTAAAAACTCCCCTGAGCCTGGACCTGTCGGTAAGATTCTTCCTGATCTTTTCAACGCCATGCTCAAGCTTACAACCAGTCCTTACGTCACCCCAGTTTTCAGAACCATATTTCTCTACAACTTCTATGAACTGAAGTCCCTTGTCAACCGAGTTAACATCGTTTACACCCTTTGCCTGGTACATGAACCAGACAAAATCATTTTTCTGTGATTCCACTGTTCCAAATCTATGAAGTGAATGTGTCATTACACCTGATCCTCCTTACTCATCAATTAATGGACGGCCAAGGCCAACGTTAAGTTTGCCCCTGACGGGTTTCTCAATACCAAGTTCTTCAATGGTATCGACAAGTGGGGAATGGCCGTTCTCATCAACTCTGGCAACTATACCGAGGCTGAATACCGTGTCGATCTCCTTCTCCACTTTCTGAAGAGCCTTCAGTACATCTCGGATCTGATCGGGAGTACATTTACCCTCTACGATTATTGAAAGAAGATGCAGATCAAGTACGTCATCCTGTATCTTACCGGTATTAAGGTCGGTCATAAGCTGAGCAAGAGGAGTTGTTTCAGGACCCTCAAGCACCATTCCTGCAGAAGTAACTGCCATGGCAACTTTTTCTGCATCTCTAAGTCTGACGCCAATACCAGGCCTGCCCATGTCGATACAGATACCATATTCACCTTTTTTGAATCTACCTGTAACGTCATTTGTCTTCATCTCTTCTGTTCCCCTGCCGGGAACGCTGCTACCCTTGAGACTCGTGGTAGGATCTGAAAGAACGTGCTGGAAAGTACTCTCGAAGGTCTCGTAACTCTCATCTTCGATGGCATCAACAGGACACACTTTTCCTCTTATGCAAACATTGCACTTGGTACAGATATCCTGGTCAACATATACTTTTTTCTCATTCTCTACTTTTTTGAATGCACTGACCGGGCAATAAGGTATACAGGTCTCGCAACCTATACACTTATCTTTGTTGATTACCGCCATTTAATTATCCTCCTTAAAATCTGCATTTTTTGTTACTTCTGGAAGCAAATATCCTCTTCAACAGGATTTCCAGTTTTGAACTTGTGAATTTATTTTTGATGATATAATGTTCACAAAGTGGTAACTGGTCCAACCTCTTTTGTTATGAGAAAATTCTATCAGATAAAAATAAAAAGGTAAAGGAGAGAGTTATATGCCTGTAAAACAAATCAAAAAGGTCATAGTTCACGACGCCATAATTGAGAACATCCTGAAATACATCAGGGAACAGAAATTGCAACCCGGAGACAGGATCCTCTCCGAACGGAAGCTCTCCTCACTGATGCAGGTCAGCAGAAGTTCTGTCAGGGAAGCCCTGAAGGCACTGGAATTCAACGGTCTTCTGGAAATACGGCATGGCGGAGGTGCCTTCATAAAGTCCCTGGATAACATTCACCTTACGAGCTACCAAAAGGGAGAAAGAGACTATTTCGTTGCACTGAGAAAACTCATAGACGCGAGAAGGATGATCGAGGAAAGGGTCGTTCAGGACGTTACTCCAGTAATAA
>CAZFJG010000161.1:0-3132 GCA_964519285.1 uncultured Synergistales bacterium
TTGCAATGTCTGTTGTGTTTGTTGCAATATTAGTAGTATTTGTTGCAATGTCTGTTGCATTTGTTGCTATGTTTCCCTCGTTTTCAGTAACTTGTAAATCTAAAGTATGATTTAAATTAGTAAAATTAACATCTAAGGTTACATCTTCTATATCTATTCTAATATCCATTATATAACCTCCTCGTTTAAAACTTTTTCCATACTAAATGATGACAAGTCACTTACTTGTACATTATTATCACTTTTTAACTTTACTTGTATTAACACCTTTTCCTTAGATGATGCAAGCGCAAGTGTATCTTCTTGACTTAAATAAAACGTGTATACATTGTCCTCTAAAGTCATATCACTAGAGTCGATGTTTATTACTGTTGTGCCTTGTTTAAGAGTAAAAACAAGGTTGTCATAATCTGTAAATGTAACAGGATTGTCAAATTCAATAGCATCACTACTTATTGTTATTAATGGTGTGCTTCCTCTACGCATATAATCACCTTACCTTTTCGCATAGTTTCCATAAGTAAAACTTTTAACAACTTCTATTATTCCAAAAGGCTCAATATCTTTATTTTCTAACTTTATTTGTAACCTCTTGTATTTCTTTATTTTTTTTCTAGGAAACCTATCATAAACCATTGTGTTGGCGTTAAATGTAAATGCACTAAAATCTATAAGTTCCCAACTAAATGTAGATGCTGTATACTTCCCAACATATTCGGTTTCGTCACCATCTTTTATAAGTGTTAATTCAACACCTGTTTTTGAGTAAGGAGCAATGCTTATCATTGTACCTTTCTTGCTAAGCGTTTTAAGTATTTGAGGTTCTTTATCACCGTCAAACTTACTACACCAAGTTGCATGAACTGCATCGCCACCAGTTATTGCACCATCTACAAGCGTTCCATAATCTTGATAAGCACTTGTACCATCTATATCATCATTAAATACATATAAGTCTGTATCATCTACCATAAAAAGTTGATTATTAAATACAAACATATCAAGTATAAGTGGCATATTATCAAAGTAGTATGACTCATAAGAAGTGTTTCCGGTAACATCTTTATCTCTATGCCTACCATCTAATATATACATCTTATTGTTAATTGCTATATAATAGTAATTGTTACAAGTTGCACATACTGCGTTTTGTAAATTAGTTTCATTTGTTAAAACTTTATTAATTCTAGTGCTTCTATTGTATGTAAAATTCCTTGAATACCAGTTTGTTAGTAGTGTATAAACACCGCTATTAGACACAAACATAGGTTCGTCATTTAACGAGTCAAAACTACCTTTAGCAATAGCACCTATTCCACTTGACGTAGGCTCTACTTTGTAAGAACTTATTTCATCATATGTTAATGGACTCGCTAAAAATACTGTGTTATTACCATTTTCCATGCATACAACAGATAAATAACTACCAAACGGTGCAAAGCCCATTACTTCATCATCAACCTCAAACCAGTTTAAATCTGAAACAATATTAGGTTTGTCTATGTTAGAATAGTAAACTCTTTCACCAATAGCATAAAATACTCTGCTATTATAAATAGTTGATACTTCACTTTCAAGAAGTCCTACTAGGTATTCATTGTAAAAACCCTCTTTAATTCCAACAGTTTCTTCTGTCATATCAAAGCTAGAAAATGTTATTCTTACATTGTCTTGTCCTGTAACTTCAGGAACTGGTGGTGCAGTTGCAAAAGTAACCTTACCGTCATAAACTGTTTCGGTATAAGTTGTTCCATCTCTATCTTTAGCAGAATAACTTGTACCACTACCAAGTGTTACAGAAGTTTCTAACCAAGTTCCATCTGTTTGTAATATTTCAGCCTTTACAGTTCCACCTATATTAGCAGAAGATAATGTATATTCAACAGATGAAGCATCACCTAAAAATGTGTTCATTTGGTATGGTGTAAATATATTAACATCATCTAAAACAACACCGTCTGTTCCATCTGGTTTAAGCGATATAACAGTAGTTGGAACTATTGTGGAGTCTATTGCCCCAACAGACTCGGTTATATCTATTGTATTAACAGTATAATCATCTAAAGTCATTCTCGAAAAAACAGTACTTGCCTTAGCAAATAAATAGTCACCCATACAAAAAAGCGAATTAAATCTATCAGTATCTTTAACGATTTCCTCACTGTTTACAGTTGTAAATGTGTTATCTTCCCAAGCCAATTCTTTTAAAAAGTATCTTAAATATCCACGTTCAACTGAATAGTATTTACCATTCTTATATGTAATTTTATCTGGTGCATCACCTATTGACCTAATTCCATATCTTTTTACTATTGAGCCACCATTATCACTAATCATATTAATCATTTCAGGTGAGTTATAGTTTTCTATTTGAGTTTTATCAACAGAATAATCAACACCTCTTAATTCGGCATAATGTTTTACAGTCATTGACGAAGTATTAGGTATATCCATCTGTGCCATAATTAAAAACCTCCATCAATTATACAACGTCTAGGTGACGCTATATCAAACTCTAGTTGATTTTTCAAATCATCGTATTCATTCCAATATAGCATAGACTTTACTTGGTCATCGTCTAACCATACATAGTGAGATGCAAGTAATGGTAATAATACTTCTAGCTTTTCAGGAATTTCTATTACAGTGTCATCTGTAGTGTCAACCGTAATAGGTGTATAATCAACTAATGTGTTATATTCAATATCAAAGTAGTCAGGAAAATAATCTTCATGTCTAGCTATTATAGTGTGTCTAATTACTTTCATTGCCCTATTACAAGCATTAATAATAACGGACTCATATTCTTCAAAGATTTCATCTGTTTCAAACCCTAAATCTCTTATTTCCTCTTTTAAATTTTCCCAATTCATAGTTTCCTCCTAAAAGGTTTCCTAATAGGAGAGGGGGCATTAAACCCCCTCATTATTAGATTAATATTGTGCGTAAAGTAATTGACATTTAACCTTAACGGTTTCAGGTATTGCGATTATGCTACCCTTGTATGTGCCACTTACGTTTTTAAATCTGCCACTATCTAGTGGAACTGCCATTGTTGCAGCAGCTGCACAAGAAACTACTAAGTCATTACCGGCTTGGAAACCATTTCCAGCTTTAATAGTTAATGTCTTT
>CAZFJG010000162.1:0-3127 GCA_964519285.1 uncultured Synergistales bacterium
GTTTCTGTGCCGCGTTCGGTTGAGGGGGCGGAAGAGATAAGGAGCCAGGGTAGTCCCCCCTGGCTTGAGGGTGCTGCCGAAGGAAGCCTGTAAAGGGTCTGGAGCGAAATGTCCCAGGGAGGCAGAAGCCTTGAATCAAGACTGGAGCTGCTTGAACTTGTCTCAAAAAGGCTTTTTGACGGCTATTCGGTACAAAAGCCCCGCTATTCCAGGTCCGGTATAACAGTTCAACTTGAACCTGAAGATTTTCCGGAATGGTCTGTCGAGATAATTCGACCTTCTCTGAATAACCCTGCCAAAAGATGGTTTGAAAAGGATACCGCAGGTCTTGAGCAGGAACTGGCCAAAATGGTTAGGTCTTTGCCAGTTGAATCCCTCTCCTGGACAGATGTTTCACTGAGAGAAGAGATAAACAGGATATGTGGGGACAGGATCGCAGGATGGAACCCCTCCATCCTTGTGAATCTATCTGGTTCAGAGGCAGTTCTGCAGGTAAGGTTCAATCCGGAGCAGCCTCTTGTCCTTGCTGTGAGGCCAGAAGTAAGTTCTTCTTCTCTGCCTGTAATTCTCAGATCCGACCTGAGAGACAGCCTGGTCAGAGAGATGTATGTCTTTACAGGTCTTCCCCTGGAATGGCTTGAGGATCATCAAAAAGATCTGGAGTTGTATGCCAGAAACTTTCTTCTGGATAGAAATACTGTAAGCAATGCAAGGGCTGACGTTGCAGTTACTGTCGATACCGGCCCTATTTCAAATCTGAAGGCAGAAGTCGAAAGTCACAGGTATTCTGTCTCTGCAAAGCTTGTTATTCCAGTTGGAGCGGATTTAAGATATCCGGAACTTCAGCTTCACCTCGGCCGAATTGTCCAGCCCTGCCAGGGGTGGGACCTGGAGATCTACGGTGAATTTATTACGGAGGCAAATGATCTCGACATAGAGTCCAGATGGGGTGCCGGCTGGAAACCATGGAAAGAGCTATGGATAGGTGCGGAATATACCTCACCTGAAGATCTTCTCTGGTGGAAAGCTGTATACAGACCGGAAATCGATGGATTTTACCTATGGGGAAGATACAGCGAGGAGGATTCTGGTATCATCGGGGCCGGTGTACCTGTGAACCAGTACTTTTCAATAGAGCTCTATTACGACGAAAGATACGAAGATTCCTTCAGCATCAGGCTTGTTACAGAACTTTGACAGGAGTGGATAAAAATTTTCAGATTTGACACCTTTCTTACACTGGAAAAACTTGCCGAAACAGTTGGCGGTATTATAAAAGGAAAATCCGACAGAAAGATAACAGAGATAGCTGCCCCTGAGGAATCGGGGCCTGGTTCTGTCTGTTTCGTATGGGACAGGAAAGAGCTTGATAATATTTCAGAAGAGTCAGCCATAGTTGCACCTTCCAGTCTTTTCAGTAGCGACAGGACCGGAGTGGAAGTAGATGATCCGAGATCGGCCATGATAACTTTAATGAACACACTTGTAATACCTGAGAAGCCAGAAGGAGGAATTGATCCTTCAGCCTCTGTGGATGTCAGCGCTGAAGTTTCACCAAAGGCATACGTAGGACCTTTCTGTGTTATAGGTGCAAAAGCCTGTGTAAGGGAAGGTGCTGTTTTAAGGGCCAATGTCTATCTGGGAGAGAATTCCACGGTAGGTAGGGAAACCCTTGTAGAACCTGGTTGTGTAGTATATTCCGGATGCAGGATCGGAGAAAAATGTGTGCTTCACAGCGGATCTGTTATTGGGAGCGAGGGGTTTGGCTTCATTCCCGTCCCTGGTAAAAGCCCACGAAAGATCCCCCAGCTGGGGGGAGTGCTCATAGGTAACAACGTGGAGATCGGTGCCTGTACTACCGTAGACAGGGGGACCATAGGAGACACAGTTGTAGGAGATAATGTAAAAATGGATAACCATGTCCAGGTCGGTCACAATGTCAAGATAGGCAAGAACTGTATAATTGTTGCCCAGGCGGGACTGGCAGGAAGTTCGGTTCTCGAGGAGAATGTAATTCTTGCTGCCAGAAGCGGCACAAGTGACCATGTAAGGGTAGGAAAGGGAGCGACCCTGGCGGCCCAGGGTGGCGCCACAAAGGATGTACCTTCCGGTGCTGTCCTTTCAGGTTTCCCGGCGAGGGACCACCGCAAAAATTTTCGTATAACCGTTCTTCTACAGAAGTTGCCTTCCCTTTTTGACAGGGTAAAGGCTCTTGAAAAAGAGATCCGCAATGAAAGGAACAGGGAAGAATGAGAAAAAGGAACACCCTTAAAGGTGAGGTCTCTTTTTGCGGCGTGGGACTCCATTCAGGAAAATATGCAAAAGTTATTCTGAAGCCCCGCGAGGAAGAAGGGATCCTTCTGGTGAGCGGAGGAATCGGTCATAAACTTTCAGATGCATTGATGGATGGAACCGGAAGAGGAACGGAAGTTATCTTTGAGGATGGCAGTTCTTATCAGACGGTGGAGCATCTTTTCGCTTCATTTGCCGGTCTTGGCATTGACGATGTGGAAGTCTCCTTCGAGGGAGGAAGGGAAATACCTGCTCTCGATGGATGCTCAGAAGAATTGGTCCATATACTCAAGGGAGCTGGTATCCAGGAAAAAGAAAGTGAAATTCCCTATATTGTACCTCATGTTCCTTTCGGTCTTGACAGTGAAAATGGGGACAAGGCAGTATGGGTTTTTCCATCAGACCGTACCGTCTATACTTTTATTGTAAGTTACGACAGCCCCGGTATAGGAACCCAGGCCTTTTCCTTTGTGCCGGGAAGTATGGATTTTGAGCTTGAAGTTGCACCAGCAAGGACCTTCTGTTTTGAGGATGAGGTAGATATTCTCAGATCCAGGGGGCTTGCAATGGGAGGCAGTCTTGACAATGCCATAGTAGTTGCAGAGGATGCGGTACAGGCAAGGGGGGGGCTTCGTTTCAGCGATGAATTTGCCAGGCACAAGCTGCTGGATCTCATGGGAGATCTTTTTCTTGCGGGAGCTCCTCTTAAGGCTAATATTGTGGCATGGAGAAGCGGGCATAAACTCAATACGGATTTTGTAAGCCGTCTTAAAAGAAAATTTACCAGATATGGAGGTTAGATAAATGACTTATGACATTCACAGGATAATGGAAA
>CAZFJG010000163.1:0-3084 GCA_964519285.1 uncultured Synergistales bacterium
CCTGAATCTTTGCGAGCGGCGCATGGTCTCCCCGCATACTGAATATACCGTCGGTTACAACAATAAGCCTTTGAGCACCAATGGCCTGACGAATATTATCCTCAAGTTCGTCAACGTTATTATGTGAGTAAACAGCTTTGCTTTTGGGTCTGGACATCCTGATTGCATTGATTATGCAGTTGTGGTTCAGTTCATCGCTGATTATTGCAGACTCTTTTGTGAGAAGAGAATATACAACTCCACTCACTGTGGAATATGCTGAGCTGAAAAGCATTGCTTCTTCTCGTCCATGAAATTCTGCAAGTCGCTTTTCCAGCTGCCTGTGAGCATTGAATGTCCCGCTGATAAAACGTACTGCTCCGGGACCTATGCCTGATCTCTCTGTCTCTTCAGATTCAGCTTTATGGATATCCTCTCTAAGGCTCAAACCCAGGTAAGAGTTTGAGTTCATTTTTATAAATTCTCTGTCACCATAGCCTTTGACAATGTAACGTGGCCCTTTTTTGCCATCAGGTTTTTTAACATCAAGGATTATTGATTCTTTGCCTTTGTTTCTCCCCTCATCATTAAGTTTACGAAGATCGTCATTCAGTCTGAGTTCAAGTTTTTTCAGCATCAGTAAACTCCTTTCTATCCCTTACTTATACCGGGTTTGTCAGATAGTTTTTCAAGCATGTCCTCTGTCATTGTCTCCAGATCATATTTCGGATCCCATCCCCACTCTTCTCTCGCAGCAGAATCATCCAGAGAATCAGGCCACGAATCAGCTATGGCCTGTCGGTCTGGATCCACTTCATAGTTCATCTCAAAATCAGGGATCCTTTTTTTAATGGCTTCTGCAAGCTCTTCCGGTGCGAAACTCATTGATGTAATATTGAAACAGTTCCTGTGAACCAGACCGGAAGGATCTGCTTCCATAAGCTGGATCACACTGTCGAGAGCATCCGGCATGTACATCATATCCATGTATGTCCCGGCAGCAATGAAACTTGTATAGCTTTTCCTTTCCAGGGCTTCATAGAATATGTCTACTGCATAATCAGTGGTACCCCCGCCAGGAGGTGTTTCATAGGATATCAGACCTGGATATCTCACTCCCCTGGTATCAACACCATACTTTTTGTGATAGTAATCAGAGAGGAGTTCACTTGCAACCTTTGTAACCCCGTATATTGTTGACGGTCGCTGAATTGTATCCTGGGGTGTTTTTTTCTTTGGTGTCTGAGGCCCAAAGGCCGCTATTGAACTGGGGAAAAATACAGCACAATTATTTTCTCTCGCCACCTCAAGAGCGTTGTAAAGGCCATTCATGTTAACGTCCCAGGCCAGCTGGGAGTTTTTCTCAGCCTTAGCGGAAAGAATCCCTGCAAGATGGATAATGGTATCTGCTTTGTGTCTTTTTACAAGATCTGCCATTTTTTCTCTGTCTCTTACATCCATCAGCTCAAAAGGACCCTCGCCAAACTGCTCTGCCCCTTTGTCCCTTATACTGGAAGCAAGAACGTTTGAAGAACCATATTCTTTTCTCAGCTTTCGGACCAGCTCTACTCCGATCTGGCCAAAGGCTCCATCAACTATAATACGCTTCATTGAAGAAAATACCCCCTTCTTATAAATAACTCTTTATGAATCAATTCAGATCATTTCTCAATAAATGTTCGAAATAATCTGGATATATGTGACTATTATAACAAACCACAGCTAATGAATGAACCTCCAATATTTTTCTTTCAGATTCCCTGATAAAGATAAATAGCCATATTTTTACGCAATCTCCTGTTCATATTAAATTAACAACTGATTCCTGACATTTTTAAAAATAATTTCCAGTCAGTACTGATACAACGGTTTATACAGCTGTACAAATAGCTTACAATAATGGTAACATAGTTAATGTTAATCATATTAACGAAAGGAGGAACAGTTACAATGAAATTCAATGATGTAATACAGGCAGGAGACTGGAAGGGAGAAAAACATGTCCCCGTTATCGAGGCTCCTGACAGTGTCGACAAGGAAGAATCCGTCAGTATTGAGGTCAGTGTAGGCAAGGAAATTCCCCACCCCAATACTACAGAACACCATATACGCTGGATAGCTCTCTACTTCAAACCGGACAGCGGGAAATTCGCCTACGAGGTAGCAAGGCTTGAGTTCAATTCCCACGGTGAAGCAGTTGCCGGCGCGAACGAGGGCCCCCTTTACACAGAACCCAAGGGGACAGTTACCATGAAGGCGAAAGAATCAGGGACCTTGATGGCTATGTCCTACTGTAATATTCACGGACTCTGGGAAAACTCCAGGCAACTCAAGGTTAAATAGGATCCTGGTATTTTCTTTACGCTACAGTAACAGGAGAGCGATGAAATATTCGCTCTCCTGTTGCTTTGCTATATGGAACTTTCTAAGTTACATCAATATCAAGTACAATATTTTATAAGAGGAATTCCCTGATGCTGCTTCCATTTTCCTTTAGCCATTCGAAAACGATCTTTGCTTCACTTGGAAGATGTAGATCCTTTACTCCCAGATCAAGATATTTGTGAATGTCCTCTTTTTTGTAGTTGATAGATCCGATCTCTAGACGGGGGCGAATTCCTTTTTCCACACAGGCCTTTATTACCCTCTGTTCTGCTTCCTTAACCTCTGGATGTTTTCTCTGACCCGGGTAACCGAGGCTCAGGGAATAATCACCAGGCCCGAACTGGACCATATCTATACCAGGGACACTGAGGATCGCTTCGAGATTTTCAACAGCTTCTTTTTTCTCAATCATGATAGCAACGACAGAATCTTCCAGAGCATTGACATAGTTCTCTGACCCGGCCTCTATGTAATATCCCACACTCCGCCGATTTGCTGCTCCGTTCAGTCCCCCTGTGCGAGGCGTTTCTGCCCTTACCAGGCTAACGCAGTCTCTCACTTCTTCAGCAGTTCTTACATCAGTAAAGAGAACGTTCTGTATGCCCGAACCAAGAGCTCTCTGGGCAATGAAGTCCCTGTGAAACTGGTCAATTTTTATCATGGATGACATGTCGGTCAGTTCTGTTGCCCTTGCAAAATTTTCAAGATCATAAAGATCCC
>CAZFJG010000164.1:0-3074 GCA_964519285.1 uncultured Synergistales bacterium
AGTGCTATGAAAAAGTCTAAAGAAGTCATATTGAAATATGGGTCTTGCCGTGAGGTGTATATTGCAAAATAAAAAGGGACAAAGTTGCAACGTAAAATTCCCCACTTTTGCAACGCATTAATCCCCAGAATTGCAAAAGGCCATTGAAAGCACCATCAAAACCCAATACTCTCTTTTAGTAATCCGTCAAAAAAACTAAAGGGGAGAGGGATAAGAGAGGATGCTAACAATGACCGAGATCAATGATATCAGGAAAGCTTTCTTTGAAGAAGGAATGAACATCAGCGACATAGCAAGGGATTTCTCAATAGACCGCAAGACCGTGAGGAAATATCTCAACCAGGAGGATTTCAACGAAAAACCGCCTCTGGCAGAAAAGGCAAAGGTAATAACCAAACTGGATCCCTACATGGAAGAGATAGACAGCTGGCTTGAAGGTGACAAGAAAGTCAGGAAGAAACAGAGACATACAGCAAAAAGAGTACATGCCAGATTGCAGGAGATATATCCGGAATTCGATGTTTCCTATCGAACAGTTGCAGATTACGTAAGAGAAAAGAAAAAAGAGATATACCAAATAAACACAAGATCATATCTGCCGCTGGTCCACAAGACCGGAGAAGCTCAGGTAGATTTTGGAAAGGCAGACTTTTATGAAAGAGGCATTCTATATAACGGCAGTTATCTGAACCTGTCATATCCCTCCAGCAATGCAGGTTATATCCAGCTTTTCAAGGGAGAGAACAGAGAATGCCTCTTTGAAGGGCTTGTAAGGATCTTTGAATACGATGGCGGAGTACCGAATCGTTTATGGTTCGACAACGCCTCCACAATGGTAACAACGATCTTGAAAAACCAGGACATGTCGAAGGACAGAACCGATGAGAAACGGATCTTCACAGACAGCTTTCTTCGTTTCAAAGAACATCACGGATTTATAGCAGCCTTCTGCAATCCATCTTCAGGCAATGAAAAAGGCAACGTAGAGAACAAGGTAGGTTACCACAGGCGAAATTTTCTAGTGCCAGTTCCGGAATTCGATGACCTGGAAGAATATAACAAAGAACTCCTTGAAAGGTCAGTAAGAGACCATGACAGAGAACATTACCGCAGGGAAGGAACAATAGGAGAACTTCATGAACGAGACAAAACAGCACTACTTCCCCTGCCGACAGTACCCTTTGACTGTAGTCGATATGAGACATACAGAATAGACAACTGCGGCAAGTTCAAAATAGACGGAATATACACCTATTCGACAGCGCCGAAGTATGCGAGAAGCCGGGTCCTTGTCAGAATAACATCGGACAAAGTTATTCCTATGGACGAAAGTCAAAGACCCATAACTGAACACGCCAGGCTCTACGGGAAAAGCAGACAGGAATCCATGAACTGGATACCCTATCTAACCCAGCTTTCCAGAAATCCCGGAGCTTTGAAATATACAGGCGTATACAGCATGTTGCCTGAAACCGTGCAGGTATATCTTAACGGACTGAACAAAAGGGACCAGGGAAAAGTCCTCAAGGTGCTAGCCGGACTTACAGAAAGAGACGGTTTTGCGAAAGCCACAGAGAGTATCTCAGAAGCAGTGTCCAGGGATGTAAGGGACCTTGAAAGCCTGGTAACCCTTCACAGTCATCTGAACCAGGATAGAGTGACTGAGAGAATGGAACTGAACAATGCTCATCTTCCCCGTTTACCTGAGTTCGAGTTCAAAATACCAGTCTACGATGCACTGCTTGAAAGAAACAAGGCATAGAAGATGTACAGGGAAGAGCTCATAAAGAGCTGCAAGAAACTGCGTCTCAGCCGCAACCTTGCAGAACAGGGAGCAGACATAGAGGCAGAGAGTTTTCAGGAAAATCTGCTGAAACTGTTTAACCTTGAGATAGAACACAGGGAAAGGGCAAAAAGAGAACGTCTCATAAAGACAGCAGGTTTTTATGCCAGAAAGACCTTTGAAGATTACTGTTTTGATGAAGTCAGGCTGCCTTCAGGTGTGACACCTGAATATCTCAAAAACGTTACCTTTGTGGAGGAAGTAAAAAACCTTATCTTGTACGGAAACGTTGGCACAGGCAAGACCCACATGTCAATTGCACTTGGAATGGAAGCCTGCAGACGTGGAATGAAAGTCGGCTTTTATCGAACAGCCAGCCTTGTTAACAGGCTTTCAGACGCAAAGAAGACAGGAGAACTTACGAAGTTTCTTAACACCATAAATAAACAGGACCTTCTGATACTTGATGAATGGGGTTATGTACCGCTGGACAGGGAGGCCGCACAGCTATTGTTTCAGATAGTATCTGAAAGTTACGAAAGAAGGAGCGTGATAATTACAACCAATCTTGAATTCAGCAGATGGATAGGTATCTTTTACGATGAACAGATGACAGCTGCCATAATTGACCGTTTGATACACCACAGTTATTTGCTTATTTTCGATGGCTCGAGCAACAGGGTAAGGGATTCTCTAATGAAACTGGAGAACTAGAAATTCCCCACCCCTTGACTGGGGAAAAATTCTGCAAAAGTGGGGATTTTTATCTTGCAATATACAGGTAGAGGGGAAATCGTTTAAGACTGTGAAAATAGAGTAGATTCTTTAAGCAATTAGTTACCGCTGTTTTAACCTATAATGAAGTCTTAAACAAAGTGATGTTATGACTGAATCCGTGCTGGTTATTTATTGATTCTTTTGAGACTCTTCCATTTAGCACTGTGGTGAAGATAAGGTGAAAGGAAATAGTTTAAAACTGTGAAAATAAAGTATATTCTGTAAGCAATTTTTGGATGTTTTGGGCGCCAAGTAATAAGCCTAAAACAAAGTGAGTCTATGACTGGATCCGTGTCGATTAACTTTTGGTTTTTTGGGGTTCTTTTGAGATAAAGAGCATTCAATAAGATTAGTAATGAAACTAAAGGGAATAAACTTAACTTAAAATTAATAATATAATAAAAAAATGGATACAAACTTCTTTATCATTATATTGTTGGTATTGTGCATTTAGATTTTTTTCATTTCCTTCTTTGAATGTCATTCCACATAAGGTAAGTAAGGGAAAAAGTAA
>CAZFJG010000165.1:0-3016 GCA_964519285.1 uncultured Synergistales bacterium
CAACATCGCGAGTGGTGGAACGAATATTTATCCTGGCTATTTCGAGCTCAAAACGGTGCAGCTGAGGTAAATACTCGCCTCCCATAAACCAAAGATGAATTGTCTCTATGGCAATTCTTTCTTCATTTTCAATTTCTTCTATTGCCATACCTTCAGGGATGCCATTCAGTCCCTTTTCTTCTATCATGCTTTTTACGAAATATCTTCTTTGTGAACCTTTTTCCCCGAGTCAGGATTTGTTTTTCTTCTTCAATAGGCCAGAAATATCTCTCAGCTTGATAAGTATATTTGATTCTACTCACGTAAATCCTATCCAATACAAATTTAAGATACATATAAATAAAAAAAGAAAGAAAGGCCTCTCCTGAAGCGATGAGTCATAAATGCGGTGAAATTGGTGTTCCCAATATGGAAACTTTCGAGTCCATGGAGTGTGATTCTGACTTTTCAGAGTGCCTTTTAGTGCTATAATATAAAAATAACTTAACAATTGAACTCTTATCCAGAGTGGCTGAGGGACTGGCCCGATGAAGCCCGGCAACCTGTGCAGGTGCGCAAGGTGCTAACACCAGCAGAACTGTTTTAGTTCTGGATGATAAGGGGAGGAATATCTGCAGAATATCTGTGGAACCCAACGATGTTGAGGCCTCTCCTTTTGGAGGGGTCTTTTTTTTGGATTTTACGGCTGCTTCTGGAAAAGGAGGTATATATATGGATAGCTAGTGTAAGGGGTAACTGTTGTTAATTGTCAGGATGCTGAATGCTTAGTATCTATCCGGAATTTTTTCAGTGAAGGAAATGGAGGGTGTTTGTGAATGGATACCAGGAGGCGGTTAACTATGGAAGAGGCTCTTGAAATGTTTCCCAGTATAGGAGATGCCCTTTGTGTGGGTTGTGAAATAAAACTTGCAAATAATATTATCATCTTTGGTGCCAGTTGCCATGAACCCAATGAGGACAAAGGTGAAAAGAGTAATTTCAAGATCTATCCTGGCAAGAAGAAGGAAGAAGGAAGTTGTCATTATGTATAAACAGATCGCTTTTGCAGATGATGATCTTATCTCGTCTGAACTTATTATCTGGAGCGGTCTTGAGGATGTGTGGAACTGGTATGACATGGACCTTCTCTTTGACTTTACCATGGATGTGGCTGAACAGTGCTACCACATAGATATATACAGAGAGGACTGGGACGCTGACTTCCCGGGCAGGTCAGGGACCTGGCACACTGTGGAGACCGACAATGAGGCAGCTTTGAAAAAGGAAATGAGAAAGAAGGTTGCAGGTCTGCTGTGGAAAAACAGAAGGGAACTGAGACGGAAAAGACTTGAAATAAAGCAAAAGATACAAGAAGAGAATGAACTCAGACGTCAGGAGATCCGCAAGGGGCCCGATAACTATGTTCACGTGTGTACCCTTGATATATGGGATGATCTGCTGCCCACGGAATATGAATATTACCTTGAGGTGGATCCCCTGTGTACTGATGTGAAAGGTCTATGGACAAGGTCGTACGGTACTTGGGTCTCCAGGGAAAAACTTAAGGGAGATCCCCGCGAGCTCGCCCTGAAGTTCTGGGAATCCATGCGGGATTCTGATGATGAAACGATCGCTAAAGCTGTGCCGGGAGATTTTCTGAAAAACATGTAAGGATCCTCTGTCCCATCTGATACTCGTTTCAACGCAACATGACAATCGAACTCTTATCTAGAGAGGCTGAGGGACTGGCCTGATGAAGCCCGGCAACCTGTGTATATCTTCAAGGTGCCAACACCAGCAACTGAAACGAGTTGGATGATAAGGGGAGACGGATAAGGCATATTCCCAGATGCCTGTAGCCCTGTGTTATGGCCGCCTCTCCTTGTGGAGAGGTTATTTTTTTGCCATGAAGATAATAAAAGATAAAGGAGGAAATATTTATGTGCGGGATCGACTATTCTTACAGACCTGAAAGGTACTTCTGGCCAATGGATGCTGAGACTCAGATATTGACAAGGGTAAAGGGAGCAATAAGAAGGGATTATGTTAAAGCCATGATCGATGATGGAAGGTTTGATGAGATCCCGGCTGATATAACACGGGAGGAACTGAGTGAGGAGGATAGGAAGGCGGCGGGTAGAATCCACCCATGGTTAATGGGAGGTGAGTACCTTCCAAAACTTCGGAAGCATGAAGTAGAAATTGCACGGACAACCCTGAAATCTACCACCCGTGATGTGGCATGTGTATATGCTAAAAGAGGGAAAAATCGCATCTATTACCGGGTGGTGAATGAGTACGAAGGTGAATTCGATCTGCTTGCTGAGCCGACAAAGAGAACATCCATTAAGCCAATGACCCTGGGTAGCCTGGTTGAATTTTTTGCTCATAGTTGGGGCTTCATGGAGATCCTGGAGATGAATTACTATTGGGGTGATGGGGACACTGAGGAAATACTGGATTTTTTTACGGGAGAATCGGAGTTTTACCCGGATTTTCATGATGCACTTATGGAAAAAGCGCTGGAAAGGTTTACACCCGAGGCTGAAGATGAAGAGTATGACGAAGATGATGAGGTCATGAATGAATAAGTTAAAAGCCCCCTGGGCAAAAATAAGCTAGTGCTGATATTAGCGAACCGAAATCGAGCCCTGTCTCTGCCCACCCATATTCCTGCAGGGGCAGGCCTTTTTTCAAAAAATCAGTTACACAAATTCGGATTCTGTGCTTTATTGTAAGCATCTGTATGAAAAGAATGAAAAAACATCCTGAAGGTTTCCTTTGTATTTGCTACACTGATACTTATATCAGATATAATGGTGATTTAACTTATGTGCATTTATTCAGTTGATGGAAGAGCAGGATGAAAAACCTGACAAAGCTTGTCAAGTCGATTGGAAGCCAGATTTATTTCCACGGGCCGGTGCTAGTGTATATCTCTCCCCTAAAATCAACGGTAAGTTTGGAGGTATATAAATGAAACCAACTAACCTCAAATCCAAATATCAGGGTTCCCTTCTGGGACTTGCCATCGGTG
>CAZFJG010000166.1:0-3005 GCA_964519285.1 uncultured Synergistales bacterium
AAGGGAAGATTTATCTGATACTGAATATGAAAGAAGGCAGGAACATAACGAACAAATATATCAAACCTGTATTGAAGGGGATTGGGATGTAGTAATATTTGATGAAGCCCATAAGTTAACTAAATATAAATCTGGAAAAGAAACAGCCAGGTATAAACTTTAAAATACGTCACTGTTGCAATTCCGGGGCCACCCTTGCTCTTCCAGAGTATGCCATGGACGGTGTAAGGCCAGGCCAGCTTGTTGTGGGAATGTATCCCTCAAAGGAAGTGGTCAGGTCCATACCCCTTGATCCTGTCTTTGAATTTAAAACTGAGATAGCGGCAATAAGGGATGTCCCTCCCGGCAAAGGTATCAGTTATGGACTGATATATTACACGAGCAGCCAGGAGAGGCTTGCGGTCATTCCCGTAGGATATGCCGACGGGTACTGCAGGGAGCTCTCCGGAACAGGTGTTGAGGTTCTCGTAAGGGGGAAAAGATGTCCTGTCGTGGGTAGAATCTGCATGGACCAGGCAGTTGTGGATGTCAGCGGGGTTCCTGGAGCTAATGTCGGTGATGAAGTTGTTCTCATTGGCCGCCAGGGAGATGAATTTATATCGGCTGAAGAGATCGCTGACAGGATGGGAACAATAGTGACCACCATTCCCAACAGGATAGGAAAGAGAGTAAGCCGCGTATATATAGATTAAAGAAGCCTGTATAAAACCAGGGGCCAGTTTAGTATTAAAGCTGGCCCCGTTAAACTTTCACCAGATATTTTATGGGAGCATTTCGTCCATTATGGATCTGTAAATGTTATACACATCGTCGCTGAAACAGACAAGGTACACCTTATCCATTTCTTCGTGCTCTTTCAAAAAATCTGAAACCTCTTTCACTGCTATTCCTGCCGCTTTTTCTACGGGATATCCGTACACACCACAGCTAATTGAGGGAAATGCCACTGTTTTGCATCCCTTTTCTGATGCCAGCTCAAGGCTTTTGCGGTAACAGGATGCAAGCAGCCTGGGTTCTCCCATATTTCCTCCCCTCCAGACAGGGCCAGGGGTATGGATAACGTATTTTGCCGGCAGTTGGTAGCCTTTGGTTATCTTTGCATCTCCCGTTGGACATCCCTTAAGGGTCCTGCATTCAGCCAGGAGTTCCGGTCCTGCCGCCCTGTGGATGGCTCCGTCGACTCCACCACCTCCTAAAAGAGACGTGTTTGCGGCATTTACAATAGCGTCCACTTCCATTTTTGTGATATCACCTTTGATAAGTTCTACGGAGTTTTTCATTTTGAACACCTCCCCTGTTCAAAATTATACCAATATGATATACCCTTGTTTTGACTGATGCAGGCATTGTCTGTAAAAATGGATTAAATATGAAATCCCTTTGCAGTAGTAAGGAGAGTTCATGTATGGTGTAAAATAATAATTCACTCAACTTTCGCAGTTAGAAATAGCATAAATATTCTGTAACGGCTTGGGCAGAAGTGATTTGAAAAGGGTAAAGAGTTCACTGAGTTTCTCTTCCGAGATAACTAGAACAGCCCGTACAGCCTGTTGAAGAACAGTTATTATCAAAGCCAGTGATGTCATGAGATCGACATCCTTTATTTCCTTACAACACAGGAAGAACAGTTCTCCACAAGATCGATCATCCCGGTTTTGCCGGGCATGTAACGACAGCATGATGTAACGGGTAAAGACGATGCTTGTATGAGCTACAAGAAGGTCATATGAACGGCCCTGGAATTCCTTTGCAAGACATAGCATGGATTTTGCCGTCTTGAAAAAGACCTCAATGTCCCAACGGATCCCGTAGATCCTTACGACCTCCTCATCAGATAGATTCGGGTCGGTTGATAGTATGGCAAGCCATTGCAGTTCCTTCTTGCTCTTTTTGCGTACGAAAACGATTTTGGCCATAGATGACTTGCTGTTTTTTGTACCAAGCTCCACCTTTATGGATGCAAGGATGTTTCCAGAGTTGGTTCTCTTCTCTGCAACCTTATAGAGACTTTCCAGGTTCAGATAACTGTCTCCATAGCGATAGAAGACCCTGTGCATTCTCTTTACCATGCAGATCACATCTATATTCAGGTCGCAAACCTTGTTTATAAGAGCAGGGAAAGCGAACCAGCTGTCGAACAGGACGTAGGAAGCAGATATTTTCTGTTTCAGTGCTTCCTTCAGAAGTTCCAGCGCCATATCTGTACCCTTGCAGAGAGCTTCGGTCCTTCTTTTGTAGCCATTGCAGCGCTTATCTACAGAATCCTGTATTTCCTGTATCCTGTTCTTCTTTTTCGAGGAGCTCAGGAGAGAGAATGACAGGGGGATAAAGGTCGCACCATCGGACCAGCCCAGGGTCAGCATTCGGAAACCTTTGACATACTTGCCGGTTACATGGTCATAAACCTTGCCAAGAAGCTCGACCTTCTTGCTTCTGGTTCGGTCATAATAAGAATCATCTACTATCAATACCTTTGTACGATCTCTTGATGTAAGAGGCGCAACGAATTTGTTTATAACGGAACTGCCCAGAAGGAGAAGAAACTTGCGCCAGTTGTATCGGCACGAGTTGAGGAACCGATAGGCAGTATCCTTCTTAAGGGAAGTGCTTCCTGTTTCGATCGTCCTGTACAGGTTCATACCTGTAAATACCAACTGAAAGAGTGTCAGGAAGACTTCAATAACAGGAACACCCTTCTCCTTGTTGAAATTGCATTTCTTAAGGAGGCCTGGTATTTCAAGTTCCCGGAAAAAGTTGTTAATAGCTGGAGAAACAGGGCTGTTATAAAGACCGGACTTTGATAAAATAGACATCATGAAGACATTCCTTTCTTGGTAAGGTTGTGTAGTGATGTACATCTATTTTACCTTAGTTATGGAATGTCTTCTATCTATTTATCCAGTTATTGCAAGGCTTATTCGTTTTTCAAGGTCCTGCGAAAGTTGAGTTATTAACAAAAAGGCCGAGGAAATGCTTGGTTACACTTTAGATGAATTGAAAGGGAA
>CAZFJG010000167.1:0-2952 GCA_964519285.1 uncultured Synergistales bacterium
ATCCTTGACTTTATAAAGGATTCGAACAGAGGCATAGAGAAATGGCCTTACACAAAAAAGGAAAGACAGCAGTGATCAGACTTCTTGTTCTCGATGTTGACGGGACCCTCACCGACGGAGGTATTTACCTTGACGGCAGAGGTAACGAAATGAAAAGATTTCACGTCAGAGACGGCATGGGTCTGGCACTTCTACGAAAAAGTGGAGTGAGAGTTGCTGTTATAAGCGGTCGCTTTTCTCCTGCAACAGAAGCAAGAATGAAGGAACTGGATGTGAGTATAGTGAAAAATGGTGTAGGAGAAAAACTTCCTGTCCTTAAAGAGATCGCAGAGAACCTGGGATTGAAAAGAGAAGAGATCGCCTATGCCGGAGATGATATTAACGATGTGGATTGTGTTAAATGGGCAGGCCAGGGATACGCTGTACTTAATGCCTGTGAAAAACTGAAAGGCTGTGCTGATTTTGTGACAAAACTCGACGGAGGTCACGGAGCGGTCAGAGAGATATGTGAAAGGATAATAAGCAGCAATGACACAGATAAAATGGAAACCGGAGAGATCCTATGATCGGTAAAAGAATAAGGATCCTGGATAAGTTCATAGCCAGGGAGCTCGCGGGTTCATTTATCTTTGGAGTAATGGCCTTTACTATTATTCTTGTGGCAGGAGACCTTCTCTTTGACATTGCCGATCTCATCATAGAAAAGGGAGTATCCTTCTGGGTAGTTGCCAGGCTGTTCTTTTACAGGCTTCCCTCAGTGATAACACTCACGTTACCCATGGCATGCCTTCTGTCTGCTCTTCTGACCTTTGGAAGGCTTTCCGGCAACAGTGAACTGGTGGCTTTAAAATCCTCGGGAGTTGCTTTTCAGAGGATACTGAGGCCAGTTATTGTTGTCTCTTTTCTCGTCGCTTTACTGGCTCTGGTCTTTAACGAGACAGTTGTTCCAGTGACGAACCTGGCAGCCGATAACCTTATGAAGTATGAAGTCGCCAGAAAAAAACCATCTCTTCTCAAAGAAAATGTCTTTTTGAGGGATGAAAGTGGCGGCAAACTGAACAAGGTTGTCTATATCAGTAACCTACAGGCATCAGAAGGCAAAATGAAAGATGTTCTTATACAGGAATTCCAGGACGGGAAGTTGAACAGGATCTCAACTGCAAAGGACGGTCTATGGAGAGAAGGGCAATGGGTTCTTCTGAAAGGGGAGGTATTCGAGGTAGATCCGAAAGGTGATGTCAAACTCCTTTTCCGTTTCGAGGAGCAGGTGATAGATCTCGATCTTTCCCCCCAGGATGTTTCCAGTGCGTCCAGGGATCCCGACGACATGGGCGTTGTGGAGTTGTACGAGTACATTAAGATACTTGAAAAACAGGGAGTTGACGTAAAACCCCTATGGGTCACCCTTCACATGAGAATTGCCATTCCGTGGGCCAGTGTAGTTCTCGCCCTTGTAGGTGCTGCTTTTGGTGTAAGGCCTCAAAGGACAGGGGCAGGACTGGGCTTTGGTTTGAGCATAATAATAGTCTTTGCTTACTATGTCGTAATGTCTTTCTGCAAGGCCCTGGGTCAGTCTGGCAATCTTATGCCGTTAATTGCAGCATGGCTTCCGAACGTTTCATTCCTGATCTTCGGGGGAATAATGGCAAGACGAGGAAACCAGTAAAGCAAAAGGAGAAATGAAGATGGACAGATCGGTAGAAAGAGTTGCCCTGATAGCCGGTGAGGGGAAATTGCCCGAAGAGATCTTTTCCGCTCTTGAAAAAAGAGGCATCCCTACAAGGGTTTACTCTCTGAGAAATGACAATTCCTTTTTCGACCTTCCTGAAGGTTGTTTTTTTCAGGTCGAAAAAATTGATATAGAAAAAATAATAACAGACATGAAAATATATAACATTAAGGAACTGATAATGGGAGGACTTGTTCCTAAAAGCCTTATCTTCAGGTCCGATGGCCTCGGCGACTCCACCAGAGCAGTTTTGGGAGACCTCCAGGAGATGGACGATCACACCCTTCTTGCGGGTATTGTTTCCATATTTGAAAAAGCCGGGATAAGGGTCAGGAAATATGTTGACCTTATTCCCGAAGTTCTCACAAAGGAAGGACCCCTCACGACAAAAGGGCCTGACGAGGAACAGTGGAAAGACATCGAATACGGGAAAAAGATACTGAAGGTCCTTCTTCCTCTCTCCTTTGGCCAGTCAGTTGTAATAAAAGGGCGTTCTGTAGTAGCAGTGGAAGCTATGGAGGGAACGGACAGAATGATATACCGGTCTAAGGATCTTTCACAGGGAGGTGTTGTCGTAAAGATGATGCGACCTGATCAGGACGAACGATACGATATCCCCTCAGTTGGACCAGACACCCTTGATAACATGAAAAAGGCCGGGCTGGACTGTCTGGCCATTGAAGCTGGCCGGACCATAATACTTGACAGAGAACTTTTTCTGGAAAGGGCCAATGCCTGGGACATAGTGGTTACAGGTGTAAGACCTTGTCCATCTTCCTGAGCTGCGGAGAACCCTCCGGTGACCATTATGCCCATATACTTGCAAAGAACCTCAGAGTGTCCGGTTATTACGGAGATATCTGGGGAATGGGCGGTCCCAGGGCAGCAGAGGCCGGGTGCAGGGTTGTATATGATATGGGCAGACTCTGCCTGATGGGAATATTAGAGGTTATACCTTCCCTTTTCTCCCTGTACAGACTCAGAAACTCCCTCTGTGACATGATCATTGCAAAACGACCTGAAGCTGTAGTTGTAATAGACAGCCCCGATTTTCATCTTTCACTTCTCAAAAGGATCCGAAACAAAGGTTACACAGGGAGGATAGTCTATCTTGTGCCTCCCACCGTATGGGCCTGGAGAAGAGGAAGGGTCCGATTATTGAGGGAGCTGTGCGATATCTGCCTGCCCCTTTTCAGGTTTGAACACGAATTTCTTCTGCAGAA
>CAZFJG010000168.1:0-2910 GCA_964519285.1 uncultured Synergistales bacterium
CTGCTGAAAACCTTGGTTGCGGAGAAATCCTTTTAACTTCCATTGACCAGGATGGCAGGCGTGATGGCTATGATCTGGAACTTCTTGAACTTGCAGGTCAGAACATTTCGGTCCCGATAATCGCATCCGGAGGTGCCGGTGATTACGTACATTTCAAGGAATGTCTCTCAGGAAGATCTGACGCAGCACTTGCAGCTTCAGTTTTTCATTTCGGACAGATCAGAATTGCCAGACTTAAAAGTTTCCTTTCCAATGAAAAAATCCCTGTACGGATAGAAGGAGAATGCTGAATTGACTATTGATTTTAAAATAATTGCTTTTGACCAGAGAGGACTTATACCTGTTATTGTTCAGGACTGGGTTTCATCCGAAGTCCTAATGATGGCATACGCTAACAGAGAAGCCCTTGAACTTACACAAAAAACGGGCTATATGCATTTTTTCAGTCGATCCCGAAACTGCATTTGGGAAAAAGGCGAAACAAGCGGAAATACCATGCTTCTAAAAGAAATGAAACTCGATTGTGATGGCGACACAATTCTCGCAAAAGTCCGAATTGAAGGTCCTGCATGCCATACTGGCAAAAAATCTTGCTTTTTCAGGACATTGCTGGGATCAGAAACCCCTTCGGTCTCTTTTTTGAAAGAACTGAAAGTTTATCTTGAACAGAGACAGGATTCTGATCCGGAAACAAGTTATACAGCACAGCTGTTTCAAAAGGGGATCAAAGAAATAAGCAAAAAGATCGGAGAAGAGGGTGTTGAAAGTGCACTTGCAATAGCGTCTGGTAACAGGAGGGACTCTGTCTATGAAATTTCCGATCTTGTGTACCATCTTCTTACGGGAATGATAGTTTCTGATATTGAGATTGAAGAGATTATCCAGGAACTGCAAAAAAGGCATAAGACCTCAGGTATAAGAAGTAAAAAATAAACTAAATATCAGATCTGTTACAAGGCCTGATTATACGTCTGTCCCTGCAGCAAGGATCCATGGCAAGGGCGATCTCACGGAAAGACAATTCCCTGAGCAGCATTACAGTTGTATTTTCTATAGTAATATCCGAAAGGAAATGGGCATCTGAAGATCTTGTAAATATCCTTGAAGGATATGATCTGCAATATTCTTCTTCGGCTGGATCATCAACATTACTTGATATTTCAAGAGCATCAACGGGAAGATTGTCAGGGACAGGACCCAGAACAGATATATATGAAAAGGAAGGCCTGTCCACATGTGCGAGGATTATAAGACCTTCCTGTGATCGTATATTTTCGATAACCTCATCAATGCCATAATTTACTCCCTGTACAAGGAGAATACCAAATTCGTCTATTATAGAATTATCCTTATCGATCTGAAGCTGTTCACCAAATATGTCAGGATCATTGGGGAAGTCGTTCAAACCTTTATGAAGCCATTCCTGAAAAGCTAATGCATTATAATATTCGGGAAATAGAGCGATAATATGGATATCTTCAACGGTCTGGACTTCTACTCCTGGAATTATCAGGATACCGCTTCCTGCATCCTTTGCAGCACCCATAACAGCAGGGAAATTGGAAACAATGTTATGATCTGTAACTGCAAGTGCATCTATGCCTGTTTCCATTGCTTTTGCAACTATATCAGGTGCTCCCATTTCCAGATCTCCACATGGTGATAATACCGTGTGAATATGCAGATCAAGATTGAACTGTTTCAAAACTTCAGCCATTCAATCCCATCCTTGCCAGGTCTGAAATAACCGAAAATGTGGTTTTTGCAGTATATCCGAGAGAAATATCTTCTATCCGGCATTTTTCCTCAAGTTCAGGAGAAGGTTGTCTACCCGTTGTCAGGATAATTAGAGGTATCTCTTTAAGTACGGCAACAGCTGCCACATTAAGATGATTCTGAACAGTCAACCATAGACAACCAGGGGGGGCAGTACCCATAATGAAACTGAGAAGATCTCCAGTAATGACTTGAGTTACATCCCTTTCACTATCTCCTTCAACTAAAACCCTGATTTCCAGTTCTGATGCAACTTCGGTGATCTTCATGCTCAACTACCCTTTCGCTTCAATGTATGGGGCATTCTATCCGAAAGTTCTACTATCTCCTTACCAAGTTCCTGGATATTTTCCCTTATCTTAAATATACAATCATTTACTTCTCCCTGGCCTCTGATTATATCTTCGGCAAGAGCCCTGCAGGATGGACGACCACATGATCCACAATTGATCTGGGGTAATTCTGAATATATCCTGTTCATCTCTTTGAGTTTCACCATGGCTTCATTCAGATCTTCAGAAAGTGGAGCTCTTTGTGATGGTTTAAGTTCCTTTTTGAGTTTCCATATATCAGTTTTATGCCATTCTTTAATAGTCCGTAGTTCTTCTTCTCCAACATCCCAGTTTGTCTTAGAATGGTCAAGACGCATTTTGGAGAGAAAACGGGATTCGGCATTACCTATTCCACCAATACAGCCAAGATCACATGAACGGCATTCAATATAATCAACCCCGCGTAATCTACCTAATTCCATCTCCTTCAAAAGATCCATGGTATTCCGCATACCGGAAACTGAAATAGTACTTAGCTTTCTTTCAGAAAAGTTGGAAATATGTGCTGATTCCCCTCCTACAATGGCCCATTCAAGCCACCTGTTATTGGGAACTTCAGGAAAACTGGCATGAACCTTTGGTCCACCGGCAAGTAATGCTCTCACAAGTTTTCCTACTGAAACTGTAAACTGCATGTTACTGCTCTCCCGACCTTCGGGATTGTGAACGAGAGTAATCTTTGCCGGACAGGGGGCAAGCAATGTAACACTGTCAGTATTACCAGTAACTTCTCTCCAGATAGCGACTCCAACTTCAAGTGGTGAATCTACCGGAGCTATTCGCCCGATCAGTTCAGGAAAGT
>CAZFJG010000169.1:0-2901 GCA_964519285.1 uncultured Synergistales bacterium
TTAACAGAGGACTCTTTTTCAGGCATAAAACCACCATAAGCTTCGTCCACAACAAGAAGTATACCCTCTTTTTCACAGTGCTCTGCAAGAACCATTACTTCCTCTATTGGTAGATACTGTCCAGTTGGGTTATGTGGCTGATCAAGGTAGACAAGAGTCGTTTCCTCGCCTGTATCAGCGATTAAATCATTTACAGAAAGCTCGTATCCAGGAGCTTGAAGTGCCAGGTTATTGACAGGAGTTCCGTTAAACCTGAAATAATAGGGTACGTCGGGAAACTGAGGAGCAATACCCTTGACCGAGGCTCCCTTACATCCAGTGACAAAAGCAAGAGAAAAGAGGATGCTGACAGAACCCGGCCCGTAAATGATCTCGTCATCCTCGAACAGCTCCCCCCAGAAACCTTTCAGCGCAGCAGTTGCAGCAGAAAAATCGTTACAATAAGCTGAAGGATCAGAAGCAAAACCTTCCCTCCATTTTTTCAGAACCTGCGGAGGTGCTCCCACAGGACTTGTCCCCAGCGAGCAGTCGACCTCTGGAACAACTCCTTCTCCTGCATGGGCATACTGGCACATTTCAATATCATTTATCTCGTTGCGTATCGATTTTTCCCACTTCATGATGAAACCTCTCTTTCAGACGTTTTTGGAATTTAATTTATACGAACATAAAATAAATAAAAAAGACCGCTATTACAAGGAAAACTACAGTCATTATTCCTCCTGCTTTCATGTAATCGGCATTGCGATATCCCCCCGCGGACATAAGCATTGCATTAACCTGGTGGGTAGGAAGAATAAAAGAATTAGAAGCACACACTCCCGCAAGCAGGGCGAGTCCCCTGGGATCTATTCCTGCCGTATCCCCCATGATCATTACCAGTGGAACAAGCAGAACAGTAGCTGCAACGTTAGACATGAAAAGCGAAAAAATCGTCGAAAGGATTCCAGTAGCAGCAAGTATAAAAAGAGGATGACTTCCCGAGAGGACGTTCATTATTCCCCCGGCAACAAAAGCTGCAGCTCCCGTTTTTTCCATGGCAGTTCCGAGAGGAATAAGTCCGGCCAGAAGAAAAACCGTACGCCAGTCCACAGCCTGATAGGCTTCGTCTATGCGTATCACTCCGAAAAGGATCATTCCAAGAGCCCCTGAAAGAAGGGACAGAGAAAGGGGAAAGCCCGAAAGAGCCAATGCAATAGCTGCAACAAAGAAAAACAATGCCGGCAATAATTTGTTCTTGCGCACACTTTTCTGCAGGGGGGTAAGAGTCGCAAAGTTACCTGATGATATCATTTTTTCAAGGTTATCCCATGGACCTTCCACGATGATAATATCACCTGCACCGATAACCTCATCCGGGAAGTGTGTAAAGACCGATCCTTCTGTATTCACCATCTCCAGAGGTTCCACTCCGAAGGTTTTACGAAGGGCTGTTTCTCTCAGTGACTTTCCAGATAATTCCGCTCCTGGAAGTACCATCATCTCCGCAAAACCGGACTCACCAGACGAAAGGATATCCTCACTGTCTCTGCTCTGAAGCTCCAGTCCCCAATCCTCTGCAAAATCCATAACATCCTCCAGATTTCCTAAAAGATAAAGTTCTGATTTGCAGGAAAAAGTACTGTAACGCCAGGGAGCGTGGACTTCCCGGCCTTCTTCTTTGATCCTTTCGAGATAAAGGCCATAATTCGAAAAAAGCCCCGCTTCTTCCCTGGTTTTACCTATCAGTGGACTATTGGCGGGAACAAAACACCGGAAAACAAGATGAGGAATGTTTCTGTTCCTGATAAGCTTAAGCTGAGGTGAAAGGACATCTTCCCCCTCAGCCCCGGAGGGAAGAACAAATTTGCCAAGGACTACAAAATAGACTATTCCAGCAGCCAGAAGGACCATACCAACAGGAGTTACACTGAAAAGTCCGAAAGGTTCATATCCTCCTGAGCGCATAAGATCATTGAGAATGATCAAAGGACCAGATCCCACCATCGTCAGGGTTCCACCTAAAATAGCCGAAAAACCGATTGGCATAAGCAGCCTGGAAGGAGAAATGCTATTCTGCCGGCAGATCTTCAAAACAGCAGGCAGAAAGAGCGCAATAGATCCCACATTCTGCAGAAAGGCAGAAACCACGCCCACCATGGCAGAGACCACTGCCAGAAGCCTGCTTTCACTGTTTCCCGCCAGTGCATTCAGTTTTCCTGCAACGCTGTTCATGATACCGGTTCTGTCCATTGCAGAACCTATTATCATAACGGCAATTATGGACATCACCGCGTTGCCCGAAAAACCCGCGAAGGCTTCTTCTGGAGTTACAAGACCGAGCCAGGGTAGAGCTAACATTACCATAATGGCAATAACATCTACCCGTAATTTCTCCGTGACAAAGAGAATTACTGTAACTCCAAGGACAAACAAGACAAGAATAATATCGAAAGTAAGGCCTTCCATTTCGTCATTCCTCTTTTAATGGTGCTTCAGCCATTTCTTTATCAAGGGCAAAAGCAATGACGGTCCTTATCAATACAATAGCCCCGAGCACCGCAACCTCCTGAATTGTCGGGTGGATAACTGTTCTCACAATATCCGCCGCCACAAGAAATTCAAGACCCAGAAGCAGGTATGTACCCAGGGAATGCCGAAGGGCGTTCCTTTTCCTGATAACCTTTTCTCCCCTGATATAGCGTCTCTCCATTTTCAGTATTTCAACTACAGTCAAAACAGCACCCCAGATAACTATCATCATTCCTGCAAGAGCGATCACAAGTGCTACACCGTTTATCAAATCAGAAAACACAACCCCACCTCCAGGTTTGATCATCCAGGACATATAGGAAAAATCCTTTATGAGGGCAGGCACAGGGGCCTGCCCCTACGAACTTTGAAGAATGGGCGGTTCACGAA
>CAZFJG010000170.1:0-2875 GCA_964519285.1 uncultured Synergistales bacterium
GCCATCATAAGGGCAGAAACCTGGTAGTCAGGGATATCGTCACGGGTGTAGCCCTGGACGAAAAAATCTATTTCTTCGTCTGTAAGTTCATTACCGTTCCTTTTTTTTAAAATGATATCGTACATCCTCATTAGCGATCCCCCGGCTTTCATGATGAAAAATTCCTGCTGATCAAAATAGTTCTTGTCCAGGAGTCTTCAACACCGAAATAATATCATCCTGACAAAATAGTATCTTTTATTTACAAGTAACAATAACAAAAATGCCGGGATCAACAAAATGATGTCCCGGCATTTTTCCAATGTTCATTTCTACTTTAAGAGTTATTGGCTTAATATCAATATAGTCCTGTGATCTTCGGAAGGAACAGAGATATCCAGGGAAGATAGGTGATCAAGAGGATATCTGCAATGAGCACGAGGATGAAGGGCCATACTGCCCTTGTTATCTGCTCAATTGATATCTTTCCTATGCTGCAGCCGATGAAAAGACACACTCCGAGTGGAGGTGTGACCATACCGATAGCAAGGTTCACAACTATTATTATTCCGAAATGCAGTGGGTCCACACCAATCATTGTAATAATAGGCATCAGAACCGGCACCAGGATTATAATTGCGGCGATGGTCTCCATGAATGTACCGATAAACAGGAGAAGCAAGTTGATCAAGGTAATAATGACTATGGGATTTTTGGATATGGATAGTATACCGTTAGCTACAGCCTGGGGTATCTGTTCAGAGGTCAGAAGCCAGCTGAAAACAGAGGAAGTAGCTATAATGAACATTATCATAGAGGTTCCTATCACTGCGTTGACGAGAACCTCCCGGAGATTTTTGACCTTAAGCTCCCTGTAGACGAAGAAACCTATAATGAAACCATAAACAACGGCAACTACGGCAGCCTCTGTAGGTGTAAATATTCCTCCATAGATCCCTCCAAGGATTATTACAGGCATCAAAAGGGCAAAAATAGCCTCTTTAAAGGTTTCCCAAATGTGGGACAGAGAAGGCTTGGCATCTCCCTTGTAGCCGTGTTTTTTCGCTATTCTCCAGGAAATGAACATAAGGGAAGCTCCTACCAGTATTCCCGGAAGTATGCCGGCCATAAACAGGGCTCCTATTGAAACGCCTGTCATGACTCCGTAAATTATCATCGGAATACTCGGAGGTATCATTACTCCAAGAGTTCCTGATGTTGATGCAACAGCAGTAGAAAAGGTAGAACTGTAACCCCTTCTTATCATTGAAGGTATAAGAATTCCTCCTATGGCTGCTACTGTTGCTACAGCTGCTCCTGATATTGCACCGAAGAACATGCTCGCAATTATTACGACAAAGGCAAGGCCTCCGGAAAATCTTCCTACAATTGAATTTGCAAAATCCACAAGTCTCCTCGAGATGCCTCCAAACTCCATCAATGACCCGGCAAGGAGAAAGAAAGGGACTGCCATCAGAGGAAAAGAATCAGCTGCTGTGATCATTTTCTGAACAATGACAATCGGAGGTACTACACCTGTGAAAAATATCGCAGAAAGACAGGATAACCCAATTGCTATTGCTATTGGGATATTCAACATGAATAGAACTATCAAACTGCTGAAAAGGATCGCGCTCAACTCTGGTCACCCCTCTTTCCCGTTATGGCTTTCATAATATCCTGCAGGGCATAAAGGAGCATCAGAGCCCCGCCTACAGAGATCGCAGAGTAAGGAAAAGCCATGGATATCTCCATGGCAGGAGAGAGCTGATAAGTAACAATATCAAGGATCCTGTAGCCATAAATCGCCAGAAAAAGGAAGAAAACTGATGACAGAAGCGGAATAAGAACCGAAACTATCTTTGCCGCCACTCCTCCCAGCATATTTGTAATTACACTTACTCCGATATGGGCTTTTTTCTTTACACCAATACTTGCTCCAAGAAATGATATCCACACAAGGATATATCGGGCAAGTTCCTCTGACCAGGGCAGTGAAGAATGGATAACAAAACGGAATATGACCTGCAGGAAGACTGTTATGACCATGACGGTCAAAAGAAAAGCGACCACATATTCCACAAGTTTGTTCAATACCTCTGTCAGTCTGAAATAAAAGGACATACTACACCTTCCTTCTTTGTTAAAAGGCTGGACTACCCGAACAGCCTTAACTGCCCGGGTAGTCCTGGGAATCATATATGCTATTTCATGTCTATGATCTGCTGCAGAAGATCGGCATCGTCTCCAAGTTCACCCTTGAATTCTTCGTAGACCGACTTTGTCTGCTGGAGGAAAGGTTCCTTGTCAGGATAGGTGATAACCATTCCTTCAGCTTCCAGTTTCTCTATCTGTTCGTTTTCCATTTCGGTAATTACAGATCTCTGGTAAACAGCAGATTCCTGTGCAGCATCAAGAACAAGTTCCTGAAGCTCATCGGGAAGCCTGTCAAACTTTCTCTGGCTCATGAGGATAAGTGCCGGCGAGAAGACATGTCCAGTGAGGCTGAGATACTTCTGAACCTCGTAAACTTTCTGTGTGTAGATAATGGGAATGGGATTCTCCTGTCCATCAACAACGCCCTGCTGCAGGGCTGTGAAGAGCTCTCCCCAGGCCATGGGTGTAGGATCTGCGCCAAGGGCTTTCCAGATAGCCATATGAACTTTGTTTTCCATGGTCCTTAATTTTAAGCCCTTTGCATCTTCTGGTGTCTCAACAACCCTTTTCGAATTGGTAAGATGGCGGAAACCGTTCTCATACCATGCCAGCCCCTTGATCCCTCTTTTGCTCAACAGGCCAAGAACATACTGACCTATCTCACCATCGAGAGTCTTGTAAGCGTGTTCCTTGTCCCTGAAAAGGAAAGGAAAGTCGAAGAGCATGAACTGTTTTACAA
>CAZFJG010000171.1:0-2847 GCA_964519285.1 uncultured Synergistales bacterium
AGAGGGTCGTTCCCGCCGTTGCGAAGGCTGTGGCTGAGGCTGCAAGAAAAACCGGCGTAGCAAGGATATAGGCTTATTCCCGGAGGTTCCGGGTTTTACATAGGCAAAAACTTAAGGAGGTATGTTTTATGAGGAAATTTTCAAGGATACTGTGCCTTTCTCTTGTAGTAGTTTTCGCGCTTGGAAGCATGGCTTTTGCAGCTGACGTTACGCTCAAACTGGGACACATTGCTGACCCGGCAAACCCATATGCCCAGGGCGGACAGAAATTTGCGGACCTTGTGGCGGAAAAATCTGACGGAACAATGGAAATACAGGTATTCCCGAGCAGCCAGCTTGGCAACCAGAGGGACCTCGTAGAAGGACTCACCCTGGGTACAGTAGATATGTGCCTTACCAGTACGGCAGTTCTGGGTAATTTCCTTCCCCAGGCTGCAGTTTTTGACCTGCCCTTTATTTTCAGAGACAGGGATCACACCTACAAGGCCCTTGACTCCATTGGCATGGATATCGCAAAAGACCTCGAGCCGAGAGGCATCAAGGTACTTGCATATTTTGAAAACGGTGTCAGAAACATGACCAATAACGTACGCCCCGTCAGGGAACCTGCCGATATGGAAGGACTTAAGATCCGCGTAATGGAGCAGCCAATATACATCTCCATGATGAAAGCCCTCGGCGCCAATCCTACACCCATGGCCTTCGGCGAGCTTTTCACAGCCCTTCAGCAGGGTGTTGTGGACGGACAGGAAAATCCTGCGGCCCATATCTACACCAAGAGGTTCTTTGAGGTACAGAAGTACATATCCTTCACAGAGCATACTTATTCAGCTGAGCCAATGCTGATCAGCATGATCTCCTGGAACAAGCTCACTCCGGAACAGCAGGAAATAATGATCGAAGCCGCCGAAGAGTCAAGAGACTGGCAGCGCCAGCTTTCTCAGGACCTTGAGAACGGCTACTGGGACAAGATCCGTGAAAGTGGCAAGTCCGAGATTATCGAAGATGTCGACCGGGAAGCCTTCATGGAAGCAACTGCCAGTGTCTGGAAGGATTTTGAGGATACTGTAGGAAAAGACAACATCGACGCTATAGTAAACCTGCAGTAAAGGCATTACTTTTTTAGAATTGTTCTTTTCGGTAGCGGGCTTCAGATCTTGAGACCCGCTACCTTTTTAAGCTTAGGAGGTTGAGTTGTGTGAAGGTACTTACAAAAACAAACACACTCTTGAACAAGATCTTAAAGACCGTTATCACAATCACCCTGGGGGGCATGCTCGTCCTTATCTTTTCCCAGGTTATTTTCAGGTACGTCTTTCACAATTCCCTGGCCTTTTCGGAGGAACTTGCCCGATACCTCTTTGTTTGGACAGTCTTTCTTGGAATTCCCGTAGTACAGCGTATGGGAGGCCATATGACAGTTGGAGTCATCACCGAAAGGATCTCAGGCACTCCTCTCAAGGTTTTTCGGATCGTTGCAAGTATTCTTACAATCATTTTCATGATCATTATATTCAAGAATGGCTGGCTTATGGTCCAGAGAACTGTATTTCAGACATCTCCTGCAATGCAGATTCCCATGTCGTATATATACTACGCACTTCCAATTGGAGCCGGAGTGATGATCCTGAACACTCTGGAAGATCTTTTTGATATTTTCAGTACTCCGGCATCAGAGACAAAGCCGGAACTGAGCGTAGATTAAAGGAGGGTCGGTTATGCTACTCTGGATAATTCTTGGTTCCTTTTTTGCAATACTTTTAACCGGCGCTCCAATTGCTGTCGGTCTTGGGCTTTCCTCTGCCATAATACTTTATGGCATCCTGGACCTGCCACTGGTGGTAGTGGCACAGAGAATGTTCACCTCTGTTGACTCTTTTTCCTTCATGGCAGTTCCTTTCTTTATGCTCGCAGGAACCTTCATGTCCTCGGGAGGAGTCACCAGAAGGATCGTAAATTTTGCCAACGCCCTTGTTGGAGCCCTTGCAGGAGGCCTTGCCCTTGTAGTGGCTGTTTCAGGAATGTTCTTCGCAGCCCTTTCGGGATCATCCGCTGCCACAACAGCGGCTATAGGAACAGCACTTATCGACGAGATGGAAAAACGGGGGTACAAAAAATCCTTCGCTGCTGCTGTAGTAGCAAGTGGTGGAACTGTGGGAATAGTTATTCCTCCGAGTATCACCATGGTCGTTTACGGAGTTGTCGCAGATGCTTCCATCGCAGATCTTTTTCTCGGCGGATTCGCTCCAGGTCTCCTGATGGGGATTTCCATGTGCGTTGTAAGCTGGATCATATCCAAGAAACGTGGTTACGGTGGAACAGGAAAGATTTCGCTGAAAAACATCATTGTAACCTTTAAGGACTGTTTCTGGGCACTTATGATGCCGGTAATTATCATCGGAGGTATCTACGGCGGAATCTTCACTCCCACCGAAGCTGCAGCTGTGGCAGCTGTATATGGAGCCTTTGTTGGAATCTTTGTATACAGGGAACTGAAGATCAAAGATCTGCCGAAGGTAATTTTCAAGGCAGCCGTAAGCACAACAATGATCATGTTCGTAGTCGGCGGAGCGAATCTTTTCGGCTGGATACTGACAAACGGGCAGGTTCCACACAGAATGGGACTCGCCTTTTCAAATTTCACTGAAAGCCCTATAGTATTTCTGATGCTCGTAAACATCCTTCTTCTTTTCATAGGAACCCTTATTAACGCATCCGCAGCAGTTGTTATACTGACTCCCATTCTTCTGCCAATTGCACTTACAATGGGTATCAATCCGGTATTTTTTGGGGTCATGATGGTGGTCAACCTTGCAATAGGCTGCATCACTCCACCTGTTGGTCTTG
>CAZFJG010000172.1:0-2834 GCA_964519285.1 uncultured Synergistales bacterium
TCTGGTTCTCTTAAGATCCGTCTGAAACGGAGTATGGTTTTCGATATAAAAAGGAACCGGCAGTCTCAAAGCCGATCTGCCTGTATCTGAATATTTGTTCAGTTGTTCCGACCATTAGATATCCTCCATTAGACATGCAGTTGAAGAAGTATCTGTAAAGTTTTTCCTTTGTTTCGGCTGAGAAATATATTACAACGTTCCTGCAGAGTATCAGGTGCTGATCATCTGGTAATGTGTCTGTCAGAAGATTGAACTTTTTGAATTTGACCTTTTTTTTAATCTTGTTATCTATCTCGAATCGATCATTTCCGTAAGGTTTGAAATATTCATTTTTCAGGTTTTGGGGCATAGTGCAGAGTTGTTCTGCTTTATAAATTCCGTTTTCTGCATGTGCAAGTACACCATCATCAACGTCGAAAGCAAGGATCCTGAAAGAAAGATTGCATTCCATTGCAAGTATGGCGAGAGAATAAGGTTCCTGGCCATATGAACAGCCAGCGCTGAGGATATTCAAGGTTGGTGAGCCCATATTTTTGATATCCGGAAAGATCTTTTCCCTTAAGATCTGCCATCTTTCGGGATTACGGAAAAAATCTGTGACGTTTATTGTTATGTAGTCAAGAAACTCACGACGTTTCTGTTGATCATTTTTTATAACATCGAAGTACTCCTGATATCCGTTTAAACCCCAGTTCTTCATGAGCGTGTGGACGCGACGATGTATCTGGTATTTGTAAATTTCCAGATCAATATTTGTAAGTTTTCTGATCTCTTTTTTAAACTTTTCGTAGCCAGCTTCTGAAGGATAAATTTTTTCACTCATGAAAAATCTCCTCTGAATTTAAGAGTTAATCTTATATTCCTGCCTTTTTAACGCTTTTGTTTACAAGTTCTGTTACTCTTATCCCGAAATTCTCATCAATAACGACAACTTCTCCCTTGAGTATCAACCTGTCGTTAGCCATGATCTCTACAGGTTCTCCCACAAGCTTGTCCAGTTCTACTACTGTCCCCTGTTCCATTGCAAGGACTTCTCCTATGGTCATATGAGCCCTCCCGAGAACTACTGATATCCTTACAGGAATATCCATCAGGAGATCCATTCTTGAATCATCGTAGTGATTCTGAGGGTCTGAAACAGGAGCTTCATTGATCGGTGGAAAACTTGCAGGTTTCGCTTCAACATTAGACATATTTGAAGAAGAGGGAGTCTCAAAATTGAATCCTGAAGATTCTTTGACATTTGCAATAAGATCATCTATTGAAGAAAAAGAATCATCGCCCTGCCCGGCTGTTTCCTCCATTTTTTCCAGATCCGGGATATCCGGAATATCATCGCTCACAAAGTCAAGTCCTTCAAGACCTTTGGACAATGCTTCCGCTTCTTCCGAACTTATACCCGATTCCGTTTCTTTATCACTGCTCTCTACGGCATCAGGGTCTTTCTCAGTATTTGTTCTATCCTTCTCTTTACCTGGTTCTTTTGCCTGATCTTCCAGATCGTTTATTTGAGAGGTCTCCTCATTGTTAAACTTTTCTTCTGACATAACTCAGGATAGCTGCATTAATGCAGTTATCCTTCACCTTCCTTTCCTTGACCTCTGATGAAGTTATGAGCCAAAAACCCTGATCATCGAACTGGCAGTTTCGGCTTCGGTCTCAAAAGCCTTTGAGGCTGCTTCATATGCACGGTTTGCCTCTATCATTCTGGTCATTTCCTCAACAATATTCACATTCGATCCTTCAAGGGCTTTGGGTTCCAGCTGTATATCCTCCTCGTCCAGGGGTATTGGAGCGCCAGAGGCACCTGTTTCAGCAAGAAGAGATGAGCCTCTTCGTAAAAGCAGTGAAGGATTTTGAAAACGAAAAACGGAGATCTTCCCGATCTCCTCGCCATCTGCAAAAACTGACCCGTCTTTTCTTATTTCTACGGAAGATGCTTCACCTGCCGAAAGGGGACCTCCATTACCCTGAAGACTCAGACCTGAAGGAGTTACGATCTGTCCTTCGGAGTCCAGGGAGAAGCTGCCTGCCCTCGTGTAAAAATTATCATTTCCGTCTGTGACTTGAAAATAACCTTCATCCTTGATGGCACAATCGAGAGGATTCCCGGTGTTATGAATGGTTCCTGGTGAGGCATCCACAGCTGTCTCAGACAGGACTACTCCAAGGCAGGAAGTTCCAATAGAAGTACTATTTTGCTGCCCCTGACGGTCATGGTCGTTTCGTACCAGGGGGACTTCGCCAAAAACTTCTGCTACTGCCTGGCTTTTGGAGAAACCGGATGTGTTGGCGTTGGCAAGATTGTTGGATGAGACATCTACGGCTTTTTCCTGAACAAGCATTGCGGAAATTGTTCCATATATACCTCTGAACAAAGAGATCATCCTCTCTCGATTATTGTATGAATACTCCCCTATCAATATAGAGGGAAAGATGTCAACCCTTGATTATTTCAGTTGCGGCTTCCCACATGGTACGGACAGTTGATACAACTTCAAGGTTTGCTTCATAAGCTCGGCTTGCTGACATCATATCGGCCATCTCCCTTACAACTGAAACATTTGGATAGGCAACATATCCTCCAGAGTCAGCATCAGGATGGCCTGGATCATAGACCATTCTGGAAGGTGAATCGTCCAGTGCTATTTCCTTGACTTTCACTCCGGAAATCTGCTCAGAATCCTTGCCGGCCTCTTTCAGCATTGCCTCAAAGACGGGTACTTTTCTCTGGTAAGGCCCTCCATCAGCTGTCCTTGTAGTGTTTGCGTTTGCAAGGTTTTCCGAGATGGTATCCATCATTACTCTGTGAGCTGTCAGAGAACTTCCTGCAG
>CAZFJG010000173.1:0-2821 GCA_964519285.1 uncultured Synergistales bacterium
CTTGTTATTCTTTCTCCCGGAGGAGCAGAGTTTGTAAGGATCCACAGGCCCTTTTCAAGCTGGATAGTGGAGAGCATCTTTTCTGGAAGTACAGGTGAAAAGCCTTCTTTAAAAAAGATAATGATCTCCTCCCTCCTGCTTGTACCCGAAAAAACCCTTGGAATCCATATACTTCCCTGGTGGATTCACAAGCTTCTATTTTCGACTGCATGGTGTGTCCTTGTCCTTCTTGTTTCCTGGTTATGTCCTCAATTTACAGTAGATATTGCACTCACGATGAAAGATAAAATATTTCGGACCGCTCTGGCGGGAGCTGTTGCCTTTATGGCAATTACGGGGATCTTTATGCTCTTCGTTTTGTCAGTGGCTGGAATTCCCCTGGCTATTTTACTCGCAGTTTTTTACCTGGTGCTCTCTTTTACAGGTACCGTGGGTCTTTCTCTTTTTCTCGGATGGAGTCTGGGAAGGCTCTGCAGCAGGGAATGGCCGATTTCCGCAAAATGGATATTACCTGGAGTTGTTGTACTTGCCCTGCTGAGGTTGATCCCCACCCTTGGATGGATCCTCTGGATCTCCTCCGGCATTTTCGGCCTGGGTGGGACCCTGCTGGCAATGCGAAGAAAGAGAAAACAGTTATAATATACTGAAAAGGAGGTGTTCTGCCGTGATAAAAAGATCATTTGTATTTGCAGCTGTTTTACTGGCCCTGGCTATCTTTGTTCAGCCTCTTTACGCAGCACAGTCAGAGAAAGAAGCTGTAAATCCTGCAGAACTTAACAGTGCTATTGTGGAACAGATATCTTCAGTCATAAATGCCGACAAGGTTCTCGGACAGCCTGTTGCAGTTGGAGAAAGAACCGTAGTACCTGTGGTCTGCATGTTCTTCGGCTTCGGCTCTGGTGGAAGTACGATGCAGGTACATACAGGTACTGGTGGTGGAGGAATAGGCATGGTAATGCCAATGAGCATGCTTGTGATCTCTCCTGAAGGGGATCTTTCACTTGTGGAAGCAAAGAAAAGCCAGATCGCAGAAGTGATAAAAGGTCTTGGTCTTGCATTGCTTGATAAGATAGACAGTGCAGATATCAGAGGTGAAAACTGACCCCAACGGTTTACCTGGGTGCTCTTATAAAGTATAATAGTGGTTAATAAGAACAGAGGAGGTTAAAAGAGTGAGAAAAAGTACTATACTGTTATCAGTGTTATTTTTAGCATTGCTGGTTTTGCCGGCCATTGCCTCAGAGCTTCAACTCGAGGTATCACTATCGGCTGAAGAGGGCATGGCGGAGCAAAGCCGCGAATGGTATGTTAAACCCGGAACATACAGGGGCTTCTGAGGGGAACCTCTTACTGCTCTCGTGAAGAGCGGACAACCAGATAAACCGGAACACTTTAACCGCCTTGAGGACGAGGAATTCGTAGTCTGGGTTCCCAAAGGAATGACCTTCGAGGACAATATCGTCAAGATCCTTGCTTTTAACCATAAGGGTGAGGAAATGTACAAGGTCTCTACTGCGATGAAAATGACGGGTGAAGGTTGCGGAGATTAAGATAATATCCAGGTTACTCAAAAGCAGGTGATAATGTTTTGAAATACATGAGATTCCTCAGGAATGATACGGTAATTGAGGCTATTACAGATGGTATTGGCTATGTAAAGGAGATCAGGGGAGATATTTTTGGAGAATATGAGCTCACCGGATGGCAGATACCTCTCGAAGAGGTTGGCCGTTATCTTGTGCCTGTTTATCCTTCGAAGATAATAGGACTTGGCCTGAACTATCGAGCTCATGCGAAAGAGTCCGGGGTACCCGTGCCTGAAGAGCCTCTTTTTTTCATCAAGCCTCCAAGTTCCCTTGCTGCACACCGGGAGGATATTATCTATCCTTCCCACATGTCCTCCAGGGTAGATTACGAGGCTGAGCTTGCAGTTGTAATAGGCAAAGTAATCAGGAATATCACTCCGGAGGAAGCCAGAGAAGGAATTTTCGGTTATTCCTGCTTCAATGATGTAACAGCAAGGGATCTGCAGCAGAAGGATGTACAGTGGACAAGGGCAAAATCCTTTGATACTTTTGGACCTTTTGGACCGTGGATAGAGATGGACATAGACCCTTCCAATCTTGGGGTAGCCATGATCCATAACGAGAGAGTTGTACAGAATGGATTAACCAGTGACATGATCTTTGATATCCCCTGTATTGTTAGTTATCTTTCCCGGATAATGACCCTCAATCCGGGGGATATTATTGCTACGGGGACTCCATCCGGGATCGGCCCTGTCGAGGATGGAGATATCCTTAAAGTCAGGATCCAGGGGATAGGAGAACTTGAAAACAGGGTGAAACGTTCCTGAAGTTTCCTTTAGTACTATTTCAGTACAGCAAAGCTAATTTGCGGCAGGAAAGCATTCTCCTGCCGCTTTTTGCATTTTAATGGGAAATGCTGTAATATGCCCTTCAAATTCGAAAATCTTTATGAGGTGAACATTTTTGATAAAAGCAGTGATCTTTGATTTCGACATGACTCTTGTGGACAGCAGTTATGCTATCACAGAGGGGATGAACGCCATAGCCCGGGCAGAAGGGCTTCGGGAACTTACAAGGGAAGAAGTTCTCGGCCTGATCGGTATGCCTATAGAGGAATCCTGGGAGATGATCTGGGGCCGTTTCGATGAAAAGTGGTTGACCAGTTACAGGAACACCTTCAGGGAGAGCGAATACAGCAACATAAACCCCTTCCCGAACACAGCTGCTATTCTCGAGGAACTTACTCTCAAAAACATTAAAACAGGAATAGCTTCCAACAGGGCAAAGGTTCG
>CAZFJG010000174.1:0-2736 GCA_964519285.1 uncultured Synergistales bacterium
TCGAGAACCTTGTGGAAAAGGTCTCCTGGATAACACCTGTTCCCGGAGGAGTTGGCCCTATGACAATTGCTATGCTGCTACTGAATACAATAGAAGCTTATAACGGTAATAAATAAAGGATCTGCCGGAGGGGAAAAATTGGCAAAAAAAGAGTATGTAGTCAATTCTGTTTTGAAAGCGCTGGATATACTGGAGGTTCTTGATGACCAGTCGAATCTTGGAGTTTCTGAAATCGCGAGAAGGCTGGACATGGAAAAAAGTACGGTTTACCGCCTCATAAATTCACTGAAGCTTAGAGGCTATGTACAGCAGGATCCTGATACTCACAGGTATATGAACGGTTTCAGACTTTTTGAGATGGGAAACAACGTTGTCAAGAACATGGGCCTCCGAAAACAGGCCTTCCCTTTCCTGCAGGAATTGTCACAGAGAACAAAAGAAGCTGTTAATCTTGCTGTTCGTGACGGCAAGAATGTGGTGTATATAGACAAGATGGAAAGTTCGGCAACTATAAAGGTGGATCTCGTTGTAGGTAAGAGAATGCCCATGTACTGTACAGGTCTTGGAAAGGTCCTTCTTGCATATTTGCCCCCGGAATTAGTGGAAGAACTTTTGCAGAATGAGGTCTTTGAACAGTTTACTCCAAATACGCATACAAGTCTGGTTTCCCTGATGTCTGAATTGGAAGTGATAAGGGAGCAGGGGTTCGGTTGGGACAACGAGGAATATGTCCTGGATCTTGTGTGCATAGCTGCTCCTGTTTTTGGAGTTGGAGATGAGATAGTTGCAGCGTTAAGCGTTGCATTGCCAAAGTTCAGATATGCGTCTGATACTGCAAAATATGAAGAGGCCAAAGACCATGTCGTGGAAGTTGCTGAAAAACTTACCATTGCTCTTAAGGGATCTGGCTATTAGTAGGTAATTACTGAAACCGAGGGCGCCATCCCCGGAATCAGAACATAACCAAAGGAGATGATAGTTTTATGGCAAAGGTTACTATCCAGACACTACATAAGATGAAAGAAGAAGGTCGCAAAATCTCATATGTGACGGCCTATGACTACACCCAGGCTTCCCTGGTGGAGAAGGCTGGACTCGAGATGATCCTGGTAGGGGATTCTCTTTCCATGACCATCCTGGGTAACGAGGGGACAGTCCCCCTTACGACTGACCAGATGATCGAGCACATAAAGCCGGTCGTTAAAGGAGCTCCTACTCCAATGATAGTTGGTGACATGGTCTTTGGATCCTACAACGAAAGTATACCTCAGGCTATTCACAATGCCAACAGGCTTATGAAAGAGGGCGGTTGTGATGTAATAAAGCTTGAGGGTGGAAGGCCGGATGTTATTGAGGCAATAGTTAAAGCAGGTATACCTGTACAGGGACATATCGGCCTTACTCCACAGACTGCGTCCTTGCTTGGAGGATTCAAGGTCCAGGGAAAGAATCTGGATGCCGCGAAAAAAATGATTGAAGATGCCAAAGCAATAGAAAGGGCCGGAGCTTTCTCAATAGTCGTAGAGTGTGTTCCCGAGGAGCTCGGAAGAGCCATTACTGAGGCAGTCTCTATACCGATCATAGGAATTGGCGCCGGACGGTTCTGCGATGGACAGGTTCTTGTCTACCATGACATGCTTGGCATGTTCGATAAATTTGTTCCCAAGTTTGTCAAGCAGTATGCCCAGGTTGGCGACATTATCGTTAAGGCACTCCAGGAGTACAAGGAAGATGTGGCTTCGGGCAATTTTCCCGAGGAACAGCATTCTTTCAAGGGGTTGACCAGGGAAGATCTTGACGGACTTTTATAAACTATGAAAGAAGATGGTTGTGATATGAAAATAGCAGTTCTCGGTTCAGGAGCGATGGGTTGCCTTTACGGAGGGACACTTGCGGAATCTGGATGTGACGTTACTCTCATAGACGTATGGAAAGAACATGTCGATGCCATCAACAGCAATGGCCTTCATATTGAAGGTTTGAGCGGAGACAGGGTAATTAAGGATATTAAGGCTGTAACCGATCTTTCGTCCCTGAAAAATGTAGATCTTTTGATCGTTTTTGTTAAGGCCACAATGACTCGGGAGGCCATGAAAAAGGCCGCTGGATTGGTTGGAAATAATACTGTGGTCCTTACTCTTCAGAACGGTCTCGGAAATGTCGAAAAGATCGGTGAAGTAGTGGGAGAGGACAAGGTCATTGCAGGTATAACAGCTCATGGTTCAACAATGCTAGGTCCGGGTCATATCAAACATGCAGGTACAGGGGATACAAATCTTGGAGAACTTGATGGCTCAAAGACAGAAAGGCTGAACCAGATCGCCCGCGTCTTTGAGGATGCCGGATTTCCAGTCAATATTTCTTCTAATGTGCTCGGCTTGATATGGGACAAGTTAATGGTAAATATCGGAATTAATGCTCTTGGAGCATTGACCGGACTTAAGAATGGACAGTTGCTGGACTATGAAGAAACAGAGGAGCTCCTCGAGTCTCTCGTTACAGAAGCCTGGGAAGTTGCAGAAAAGAAAGGTATTGAGCTTAACAGAAACCCTGTGGAGCATACAAAAGAAGTTGCAAAACTGACAGCTGGAAACAGGTGTTCCATGCTTCAGGATGTATCAAGAAAAAGGTTGACTGAAATAGACGTAATAAACGGAGCTATTGCCAAAGATGGAAAAGATCTTGGGATCAAAACACCGGTAAACGGTGTTGTAACAAAGTTGATCAAGGTTCGGG
>CAZFJG010000175.1:0-2673 GCA_964519285.1 uncultured Synergistales bacterium
ATGGAATGAACGAAAAGGGACTTTCAATAGGAGCTTTCTACCATCATGGCTTTGCAGAATACACCGAATATGATCCGGAGAAAGCCGACATATCAATGGGTCCTGTTGATCTTATGTTCTACATATTGTCCAATTTCTCCAATGTTGAGGAAGTTCGTCAGGGTTTAAGCAAAATAAGAGTTGTTCCTGTTGCAGATCCTCACCTTGGCAGGCCATGGCCTGCGCATCTTTCCGTAACAGACCCGGAAGGGGAACCCATCGTAATCGAATTTACCGAAGGAAAGATCAAAATCCATGACAACCCTGTTGGAGTAATTACAAATAATCCAAATTTTGACTGGCATCTGCTGAATCTGCGTAACTATGGATATATTTCCAGCGAGCCTTTTTCTGACAAGAAATGGGGCGATCTTGAGATTACTCCTCTTGCAGGTGGATCTGGCATGCTCGGAGTGCCGGGAGATTTCACTTCGCCTTCAAGATTTGTCAGGGCAGTGGTCTTTTCACAGCATTCAAGGGAAACTTCAGGTGGATTTGATACGGTGGAGGAGCTGTTCAGGATCCTCGACAGTTTCAACGTAGGTGCCTCACAGGGAGAGGGTGGCGCATCAGACGAAGATGTCTCCATGCCTTCATCCACTCAATGGACCATAGCTCACGATACAAAAAATCTGAACATCTACTATCACACTTCGTACAACCGCAGGGTCAGAAAGATAGATCTGCAGGAAATAGATTTTACAAGGAAAGAAAAAAGAAGTATTCCCCTTGATGAGAAAAGGGTACAGGATATAAAGGATGTAACTGCCGGTTTGAAGTAAGATCAAGATAAAGATCTTTCAATTATCTTATGCGCCAGAGGGTTATCTTTTATTCTTTTGAGATATAAATAGTATTGTAGAAACCTTTTATGGAAGATAAAATATTGTGTGACGGAGTAGGGGCTTAGTCGTTCTTTTCGGTTCGCCGGAAAGTTTCAGACTGTGCATGCCTCTCTCCGTCTTTTTTGTTATTGTGTGGGCAATATTCTTAAATGCCTTGCATTTGTTGCAAATTCTTTTCTTGAGATCGAAAGGTGAAGTCAAATAACTGAAAAAGGAAAAATGCTGGCAGGTGAACTTTATTCTGCACAGGCCCCTGAACTTCGCAGGGATTTTATGAGGCCGCATAAGTTGACTCGTATGTTCAACGAGACGACGGAAGAGGACTCTGGTCATCGAACAGAGATCTTAAAACAGTTATTTGGATATGTGGGGAAAGAAGTTTACATTGAACCTCCATTTCGTTGTGATTACGGTTTCAACATTTCCGCAGGAGATCATTTTTACGCAAATTATGACTGCTTATTTTAGATGTATGCAGGGTCAATATAGGTGAAAATGTTTTATTCGGCCCCAGGGTTTGTCTTTATACGGCAACCCATCCGATAGACCCCGAGATCCGCAGGTCTGGACTTGAATATGGTAAACCTGTCACTATAGGAGACAACGTCTGGATAGGGGGTAACGTAGTTATTAATCCTGGGGTTACAATAGGTAATGATACTGTCATTGGTTCGGGTTCTGTCGTAACAGGGGATATCCCGGGAGGCGTAATAGCAGCAGGAAACCCATGCAGAATTTTGAAGAAAGTTTTTGAATAAAAAATTGAATCTTTATTGGGAAATCTGTATCTCTATCAGGAATAACCTGGAAGATTTATTAACTTAAGAGAAAATTTTTTAGCAGAAATATGATTAAAATATAAGTGGATAAAAACTTAATTTTAACTTTAGACGTTATTCAACAATAAAAACTGCCTGGTCGAGAGAGGGAGCTGCATGAATTTGCTCAGGGAGCTATATTACAGGATGATCGCATTTTGCTACGCCGTTTATATAAGGTTCGTCTACTGGTCCAGCAAGGTAGATATTGAAGGGAAAGATCGATTATTACAAAAAGAGGAACGTGAAAAATTCATATTCATATTCTGGCACGGTGAAAGTTTCTCTCTCTATCCTGTACTAAAGGGAAGGAAGCCCTACGTAATAGTAACCAGTGCTAGTCGGGGTAACTACATTGCTCCTCTATGCAGGTACTTTGGATATTTCCCGATAAGATTACAGGATCGAAAGGAGAAAGGTAATTCCTTCCACATCCTGCGAAAGGTAATAGAAAATGGAGATGGTGACCTCACACTGTCCCTTGACGGTCCTGTCGGTTCATATCATTGCCCTAAGGATTTTCCATTTACTCTTGCCATTTACCTCAGGCGCAGAATTATTCCCATGTCCCTGAAAATAAAAAGGAAGTTATACATCAAGAAAAGATGGGATCATTTTATTATTCCTCTCCCATTTAACAGGATATCGGTAAAATTTCATCAACCGGAAGAATTATCAAGGATCGACAGGAAAGATGATTTTTCTTCACTGAAATTAAAGATCAAGACGGAAATGGAACTTCACGAAAGAAACTGAACCTGTATTTTTTCCCCTCCAGATTTATTTTGCAGGCAGTTTTCATAAAATCATGAGGATCCAGCCACGGTAGACAGGAAACTGCTTCAGGAGATGCTAAACATTGTTGCAGTATATTTTAAAGGGCTTGCATCAAGACATGCTGGGCCGGTGGCTCAAGATGGAAAGGTATGATGCAGTGTGAATTTCTGTATCCAACTGGTCAACTACAGTTA
>CAZFJG010000176.1:0-2616 GCA_964519285.1 uncultured Synergistales bacterium
GAGAGGATTTCAGTCCAGAACAGGTATCAGGCAGGCTTTTAAAATGCTGCAGGTTGTATATAGCAAAATAAAAAGGGACAAAGTTGCAAAGTAGAATTCCCCACTTTTGCAACGCAGAAATCCCCAGAATTGCAAAAGGCCATTGAAAGCACCATCAAAACCCAATACTCTCTTTTAGTAATCCGTCAAAAAAACTAAAAGGGAGAGGGATCAGAGAGGATGCTAACAATGACCGAGATCAATGATATCAGGAATGCTTTCTTTGAAAAAGGCATGAACATCAGCGATATATCCAGGGACTTTTCAATTGACCGCAAGACAGTGAGGAAATATATCAACCAGGAGAATTTCAATGAAAACCCACCCCTGGCAGAAAAAGCACAGGTAATAAGCAAACTTAATCCCTATATGGAAGAGATTGATAGCTGGCTTGAAGGTGATCAGAAAGCCAGAAAGAAACAGAGACATACAGCAAAAAGAGTTCACAGTAGGTTGCAGGAGAAATATCCGGAATTTGATGTTTCCTATCGAACAGTTGCAGATTACGTAAGAGAAAAGAAAAAGGAGATATACAAGACCGGCACAAAATCATATTTGCCTCTGATTCACGAAGCCGGAGAGGCGCAGGTAGATTTTGGGAATGCAGACTTTTATGAAAGAGGCATCCTTTACAATGGCAACTATCTTAACCTGTCATACCCATTCAGCAATGCAGGTTATCTTCAATTGTTCAAGGGTGAGAACAAAGAATGCCTTTTCGAAGGAATGGTCAGGATATTTGAATATATAGGAGGAGTTCCCAACCGTTTATGGTTCGACAACGCCTCTACTCTTGTAACCAGGATACTTAAGAATAAAGATATGTCAGAAGATAGAACCGGAGAGAAACGGATATTCACAGATACCTTTCTTCGGTTCAGAGGACATCACGGATTTATATCAGCTTTCTGCAACCCCGCATCAGGCAATGAAAAAGGCAACGTGGAAAACAAGGTCGGTTACCACAGGCGTAATTTTCTTGTGCCAATTCCAGAGTTCGAGGACTTGGAGGAATATAATAAAGAACTCCTCGAAAGATCAGTAAGAGACCATGACAGAGGACACTACCGCAGGGAAGGAACAATAGAAGATCTACACAAGGAAGACAAGAAGTGTCTTCTTCCTCTTCCCTCGGTACCATTTGACAGCAGTCGTTACGAGACATACAGGACAGACAACTGTGGCAAGTTCAGGATAGATGGAATACACACCTATTCGACAGCACCAAAGCATGCTCGAAGTCGGATACTAGTGAGAATAACTTCAGATAAAGTTATTCCTCTTGATGAAAGTCATCGTCAAATAACGGAACATTCCAGGCTCTATGGGGCGAACAGGCAGGAATCCATGAACTGGATACCCTATCTCACACAACTGTCCAGAAGTCCTGGGGCACTTAAATACACAGGTATCTACAATATGCTTCCCGGTACCGTGCAAGTATATCTTAACGGCCTGGACAAAAGGGACCAGGGAAAGATCTTGAAAGTAATGGCCTGTCTTACAGAAAAGAGTAGTTTTGTTAAAGCTACAGAGAGTATATCCGAAGCAATATCCAGAGATGTCAAGGACCTTGAAAGCCTTGTTACTCTTCACAGCTATCTTAACCAGGATAGAGTTTCTGAGAAAATGGAATTGAATAATAATTATCTTCCGGATTTGCCTGAGTTCGAGTTTCAAAAACCGATATATGATGCCCTGCTTGAAAGAGACCGGTTGTAGGAAATGCTCAGGGAAGAACTCATTCATAGCTGCAAGAAACTCAGGCTAAGCCGCAACCTTGCAGAAAACAGCGTAAATATAGAAGCAGGAAGTTTTCAGGAATACCTGCTAAAACTTTTTAACCTTGAGATAGAACACAGGGAAAAGGCAAAAATAGAAAGGCTAATAAAGACAGCAGGTTTTTATGCCAGAAAGGCCTTTGATGATTACCGCTTTGATGAGGTAAGGCTGCCTTCTGGCGTAACTCCTGAATATCTCAAAAGTGTTACCTTTGTGGACGAAGTTAAGAACCTGATTTTGTACGGAAACGTTGGAACGGGAAAGACCCATATGTCAATTGCCATGGGAATGGAAGCCTGCAGGCGCGGAATGAAAGTTGGTTTTTATCGAACAGCCAGTCTTGTTAACCGACTTTCAGACGCAAAAAAGACAGGGGATCTGACAAAGCTTCTTAACTCCATCAGAAAACAGGACCTTCTGATTCTTGATGAATGGGGTTATGTACCTCTGGACAGGGAAGCTGCCCAGTTATTGTTCCAGATAATATCTGACAGTTACGAAAGGAGGAGCGTGATTATTACAACCAATCTGGAATTCAGCAGATGGGTAAGTATCTTTTACGATGAGCAAATGACTGCAGCGATAATTGACCGACTAATACACCACAGTTATTTACTTATTTTCGATGGCTCGAGCAACAGGGTCAGGAATTCTCTTATGAAAATTGAGAGCTAAAATTCCTCACCCATGACTGGGGAAAAAATTCTGCAAAAGTGGGGATTTTTATCTTGCAATATACAAACTGACCTTCCCGATGATTGCCTGGAATTTACCGTTAATAACGGCCGGATCATA
>CAZFJG010000177.1:0-2595 GCA_964519285.1 uncultured Synergistales bacterium
GCAGCATACTCGATACCGTGGGCTGCTACGATCTCGAACATGTCCTTTTTCCTGCCTGTAGCTCCGGGAAGGTTTTTCCCTGCAGGAGATGTTGTTGTTCTTGAACCGAAGGGAGTGAGTCCGCTTTTCTGAATGCCTGTATTCATGTAGGCCTCGTTGTCATAACAAATGTAAATTATCCTGTCCCCTCGATCTATTGCTCCGGAAAGGGCCTGAATCCCGATATCTGCTGTTCCACCGTCTCCGGCGAAGCCGACAACGTGATAATCCTTCAGGCCGAGGGCCCTGGCCCCTGCTTCCATGCCTGAAAGAACTGCCCCTGTTGCCGGGAAGGGGGTTATCATGGCATTGGTCGAAAAGGATATCTGGGGATAAAGAAAACTTACTGCGGACATGCAGTTGGCCGGAACTCCCACGAAAGTCCTCGGACCCAGAACCTTCATGGCAAGTCTAACGGCGAGGGAACCACCACATCCAGCACAGGCCCTGTGCCCGTAGAAATACTCCTTGTTGGTCAGCTGTCTGGCATTTTTTATAATAGTATCAGCCATCATACTCACACCCCGCATTTATGTACTGGATCTTCTTCATTTCTTTTCCTTCAGCCAGGTCAAAAAGCTGGTTGAACATATGCCTTATGTTTTCCTTTGAAATATTGCGTCCTCCCAGTCCTCCTACAAAATTAACCCTTTTCGGAGGCTCCGTAAGGAAAGAAATAGCGGAGTTTACATTTGTAAAGACAATACCCTCATAGCCTACTGACATGTCCTTATCCAGCACACCCATGGCCTTTACTCTGCCTGCTATTTCCCGTATCTCTTCTTCCGGGAAGGGGCGCATGAACCGTATCTTTACCAATCCGACCTTTTTGCCTTCGGACCTCATTGAGTCTACAACTGTTCTTACGGTTCCGCTGACACTTCCGATAGAGATAATAACTGCCTCTGCGTCATCGCATCTATACTTTTCCACCATGCCGCTGTAATATCTGCCGAAGGTTTCACCGTAGCTTTTGTCAATTTCTTCTATGACGGCTGGAGCCCTGGTCATGTCAATAGCCTGCTTCATATGAAATTCCATGTATTCGTTCATCGCGGCGTAACATACTGTTTTAGGGTTGTCCAGGTCGAACCTGTTCTCTGTTTTATAAGGCGGAAGGAAGGCATCCACCTCTTCTGCCGAGGGCAGATCCACCATTTCGTAGGTGTGAGTAAGAATAAAACCATCCAGGTTGACCATGACTGGTGCCATAACCCGGGAGTCCTCTGCTATCCTGTAGGCCTGTATTATCATGTCCAGTGTTTCCTGGGCATTTTCACAGTAGACCTGTATCCATCCCATATCCAGCTGAGAAAGGGAATCCCTGTGATCTGAAAGGAGAGCCCAGGGCGTGGCAACGGTGCGGTTGGCGTTCATCATTACTACGGGAAATCTCGCACCGCTAACATAGGGAAGCACTTCTGACATGTACAGAAGTCCCTGTGAGGAGGTTGCCGTAAAGGTCCTGGCTCCAACTGCCACGGCTCCGAGGGCTGCAGACATTGCTGTGTGCTCTGACTCTACATGAAGATATTCAGCCTTGAGGGAACCGTCCTCGACAAAATCGGAGATCCTCTCAACGGCCACTGTCTGAGGTGTTATGGGATAGGCGGATATAACGTCTGGCCTGGCGAGTCTTACTGCTTCTGCAACGGCCTCGTCTCCGGAAACAAATATTTTATTCGCCACCATCTGCCTCATCTCCTTCCCTTACCATCTTTATGGCTCCTGCAGGACATTCTGCTGCACATACTCCACAGCCCTTGCAGAAATTGTAATCTATCTCGAGCTGTTCTTCAGATTTGTCTATGGCGCCATCGGGACAGACAAGAAAACATCTGAGACATTTAACACACATATCCTGCTCTATAACAGGTCTAAAAACTCTCCAGCCCGCGTTGGACATTACCAGGTGACCTGCCTGAAAAGCGCCACAGGGATAATCCTCTATCCGTGAAGGTTTTTCGTATTTGACTATTTTAGGCCTGTCCATTTTCTACTCTCCCTTCAATGCTTTATAAGCCATTTCAATTACCTGACAGTTTTTACCTGCTATGGAAGGTTTCATGCCCTGCATTACAGCGTCTTTCACTGCATCAAGGGAGACTACTCCGGACTCTGCCACCAGGGCTCCAAGCATTGCCGTGTTGGTTACAGGTCTGCCAAGGACCTCGATGGCCAGGCTCGTAGCATCAAAAGAGACGATCTTTTTATCTGTCATTTCCCTGTAGGGAGATGGATCCTTTGTATTCACAAGGAGCACTCCATCTTCTTTTATGCCACTTACAACTGCCGGACCGATCAAAGTTTCATCAAGTACAACAACGTAATCACACTCGTCTACGGTGCTCCTGTCAGTTATTGGCTCATCGCTTACCCTGGTGAAGCCAAGAACGGGAGCTCCCCGTCTCTCCGGGCCAAAAGAAGGAAAGGCTAATGAATACCTGCCCTCAAATACTGAAGCTGCCATCCCCAAAAGACGGGCTACAGTAAAGCTTCCCTGGCCTCCTCTACCATGCCATCTTATTTCGTACATATGGAAACCTCCCTTTTTAC
>CAZFJG010000178.1:0-2585 GCA_964519285.1 uncultured Synergistales bacterium
TGAAACAAGAGAGATCTTATTCAGAGAGGCAAGGTCCATTATACCTGAGGTAGGTACTCCTGCCCAGATAAAGCCTGCCGCTATTGTTCTATCCTTGAGTCCGGTTGAAGCCTCTCCAAAGCCAAGATAGTCTTCATTTATATCATCGTATGTTATTCCTTCAGTTGCCAGAAGAGCTTTAGCCATTAGTTCAGTCCCGCTACCAAATGCTCCAACAGCTATTTTTTTACCTTTCATATCGGCAATGGAGTTTATGCCTGAATCAGCAAGAGTAACGATCTGAACTGCCTCGGGGTAGAGACTCAGGATGCCGAGTACATTTTCAACAGGTTCATTTTTGAATGCTCCCTTTCCATGAACAGCATCGTAAAAGATACTTGAGGCTGACATACCAAGTTGGGATTCTCCCTTTTTCATTAAGTTGATATTTGATACTGATCCTCCAGTTGATTCGACAGAGCAATTAACTCCATCCATATGCATATTCATTACAGAAGCCATTCCTCCACCCAATGGGTAGTAGACACCTGACACTCCGCCGGTACCCATAGAAACAAACATCCTATCTGCACTGGCTACCCCTGAAAGCATAAAAACAGCTAGGATAGCGACTACTAAAACTGAAAACTTCTTCATAATTAGTGTTCCCCCTTATATTTTTTGTTCTCTTGCATTGGTGAGTTCCAGATATTACCTCCTAAAAAGAAAGCTATTTCCTGACTTAGAGAAAAACAACTTCAGTTCCCCACACAAAAGATAAAACGATTATTCTTCGACTGTTGCTGTGACAATTTCCTCCTTTCTGAATCTGATTTTCTGGAGAGCGATAACGCTAAATAGTATTACCAATCCAATAACATCACCAATTACTCCCACTGAAAGAAGAAAGATGGATCCGGTGAAAAGAAGGACCCTTTCATAAAAGAAACAATTTGTGATGAAATAACCTCCGAGGCCGGCACCAAGAGAGATTATTCCAGCTATTGCTGTGATCAGGGCAATAATTAGGGTAGGTAAGGTTACGTCTATAAAAAGAAGTGTTGGAGAATAAATAAAAAGATAGGGGAGCAGAAATCCAGCAAATGAGAGTCTTAGACCGGCAAATGCAGTTTCAACTCCTGGAGCTTTTGCAACAGCGGCTCCTGCATAGGACGTCAATGCCACTGGCGGTGTTACTTCTGCAATGATCCCGTAATATAAAATGAATAGATGAGCTGCTATCATAGGTACACCTATCTGTATTAGAGCAGGTGCTGCTATGGTTGCAAGGACAATATATTTTGCAGTTGTTGGCAGTCCCATTCCAAGTACAATTGAAGCGATCATTGTAAGGAAAAGAGTCAGGAAGAGTTTTCCACCAGAAACGAGAAGAATAAACTGTGCCATTTTAAGGCCAAGACCTGTCAAAGTTATAATTCCTATAACTATTCCACATGCAGCACATGCAGCAGTAACGGCAATGGAATTGATTGCTGATTTTTCGAGACATCTAAGTAGCTTCTTCGGTGTCAGTCGAGTTTCTTTTGAGAAGGAAGATGAGATTATCATAATTCCCGTTGCGTAATATGCGGCCTTCAAGGGTGTATAACCCGTTACAAGGAGATATATTATGGTTCCTACAGGAATAAGCAATGGGATACTTTTTTTCAAAGCATCTCTTACTAACGGTAAATCTTTGCTGGGAGTGGGTTTAAGTCCAAGCCGTTTTGCTTCAAGATGGACCATGACAAATATTGAAAAGAAATAAAGTATAGCTGGTATTGCTGCTGCTATACATATTTTCAAATAGGGAATCCCTGTCATTTCGGCCATTATGAATGCTGCTGCTCCCATTACAGGGGGCATTAACTGTCCTCCAGAAGATGCGGCAGCTTCAACACCACCAGCAAAAGAGGGTTTATACCCTACTTTCTTCATTAAGGGTATAGTAAAACTTCCTGTTGTAACAACATTTGCAAGAGAGCTGCCAGAAATAGTTCCCATCATTCCACTAGCAAGAACTGCTGTTTTGGCAGGACCTCCAGGGCTTCTTCCAGCAAGTGCATATGCCAGGTTAATAAATAACCTTGATCCGCCAGTGACCTCAAGGAAGGATCCGAAGAGAATAAATGCAAAGACAAAAGTAGTCATAACCGATATAGGTATGCTGAAAACGCCCTCTAGTCCTGTATACATGTGTGCAGCAATTCTGGTAATGGAATATCCCTTATGTCCAAGAAGACCTGGGAAGTGAGGACCCAAAAGCCCGTAAAGGAGAAAGAAAGAAGCAACAAGAGTAAGAGGCAAACCAATGGTTCTTCTGGTAGCCTCAAGTGTGACTAAAGTAAATATTGCGCCAAGCACTATATCGGAGGTATTAGGATCCCCACCCCTGAATACCATTACCTTAAATTGAGACCAAAGGTAACCAACACAGACAAGAGTAATTATTATAAATATTATATCCAGAAAATCTATAGTTTTTCTGTTTCCTTTAGTTCTTAGACCATAACCAATAAAAGATAAAAGAAATGCAAACAGAACTGTCGTAGATCTTTGAATGATCGCTGGCATTAGTCCAAAAAGTCCAGTATAAAGCTGGAAGA
>CAZFJG010000179.1:0-2565 GCA_964519285.1 uncultured Synergistales bacterium
TTGGGTGCCGTAAGGAAGGCCTTCACGTATATTACCGTCTTGATATGAAATGTCTTGCAACGCTTCTTGACTGCATAGAGATGGTAGCATCCGGGAAAGAACCTGAAGCAACTGTTATAAGCTGCAGATGCAGTGACCAATAGACGAAAGGGGAAATATTTTATGAAGATACAGATACTTGGAACTGGATGTCCCAAATGTAAAAAGATGGGTGAACTGGCAGAAAAGACAGCAAAAGAACTTGGCCTTGAATATGAGCTTGTCAAGGTTACAGAAATTGCAGACATAATGGAGTTTGGAGTCATGTCAACACCGGCTCTCGCCGTTGATGGAAAGGTTCTTGTTTCTGGAAAGGTTCCTTCCCCGGATAGAATGAAGGACCTTCTATCCCAGCAGGCCTGAGGAAGTAAAACTAACCCCGATTGGAAATCTGATCGGGGATTTTTTTGAGAAATATGTGAAAAAAACTGCACATAAAGGAATGATAAACAATGGATGACAGGAAAAAATTTTTGTATCTTGTGGCTTTCTTTCTGGTCTTCTACTTTCTTCCGGCGGATAACGGAAGAATAACAGCAGGCCTTACTGAAGCAATTGCAATGACCCATGAATACGCCCGTGAGCATGTTCTTCTATGTCTGGTGCCTGCATTTTTCATAGCAGGGGCAGTATCGGTCTTTGTGAGCCAACAGTCGGTTATGAAGTATCTTGGTGGTGGGGCTAAAAAAGTTGTGGCTTACAGTGTAGCCGCTGTTTCAGGGACAGTCCTCGCAGTCTGCTCATGTACAGTCCTTCCTCTTTTTGCAGGTATCTACAAAAGAGGAGCCGGCCTTGGCCCTGCAACTGCCTTTCTTTATTCAGGTCCTGCAATAAACGTACTGGCAATTATTCTGACAGCACGTGTCCTGGGAATGGAAATGGGAGTGGCAAGGGCGGTTGGAGCAATTATTTTCAGTGTGATCATTGGCGTTTCCATGGCTTTTATTTTCAGACACGAGGAAAAAAAGCGCCAGGAAGGTTTCGAGCAGGAAATTGATGAAGAGACAGGACGCCCCCTGTGGAAAACAGTATTCCATATGGCTTCCCTGATCGTATTCCTTGTCTTTGCCAACTGGGCTGCCCCGGAGGTTTCGGAAGGTTTGTGGGCTGCAGTTTATTCCCTGAAATGGTACATAGCAGGGTTGGCTCTTCTTCTCGTGCTGATCTCAACATTCTCCTGGTTTACAAAGGACGAAAGGGAGGAGTGGCTTGGGTCTGCCTGGGAATATGCCCTTCTTGTACTTCCACTTCTTTTTGCCGGAGTTCTTGTCGCAGGATTTCTCCTCGGAAGACCGGGACAGGAGGCACTGATACCGGGTAGTTGGGTGGAATCCCTCGTCGGTGGTAATTCCATAGGGGCAAATATCTTTGCCTCCGTTGCCGGGGCTTTCATGTATTTTGCTACCCTTACAGAAGTTCCGATCCTTCAGGGCCTCCTCGGCGCCGGAATGGGCAAGGGGCCAGCTCTGGCACTTCTGCTTGCGGGACCTGCCCTTTCCCTGCCAAACATGCTGGTTATAAGAAGTGTAATTGGAACGAAAAAGACGCTGGTATATATTGGTCTTGTAGTGTTGCTATCGAGTGTATGCGGAATAATCTTCGGAACTTTCAGAGCATAAAACAAAAAATAAAGTTATGGGAATGATAAGTAATGACTGAAAAATATATTTTAAAGGGTCTCTCCTGCAGTGGTTGTACTGCCAGGATCGAACAGACTATACTGGATCTTCCTGGAGTTGAAGGTGCGTCCATAGATATGGACGAATCTATTCTTACCATTTACGGAACAGCTCCGGACCTGGAAATAGTTACCAGTATAGTTCAAAAGATAGAGCCGGGAGTTGAGGTTGAAAGATTTGACATCCGAAAAGAACAGAATAAAGAACTTCAAGCTGGAAGCATTTTATCCTCCCTGGGGGAAAGGGAGAATCTTGTGGAAATGGCCCAGATAATTATCTCTGCACTTCTTTTTGCGGCGGGGCTTATTTTTGGAAATTCTCTTGAGGCTACTCCATGGTCTACAGGCTATTACGCCGTTTTTGCCGCTGCATACCTAATTGCGGGATGGACTGTTATCAGGTCTGCCTTTGGAAATATTTTAAAAGGCAACCTTTTCGACGAATTCTTCCTTATGACTCTTGCCACATTTGCTGCAATTGCCCTCGGGTTTCTCGGCGAGGCCGTAGGTGTAATGCTTTTTTACAGGACGGGAGAGTTTTTGCAGGAACTTGCCGCTTCCCGTTCAAGAAGGTCCATAAAATCCCTTCTTGCATCGAAGCCTGTGAAGGCAAATATTCTGAAAAACGGTGAACTTAAGGAGGTCTCCCCGGAGACTGTCAAAGTGGGTGACGTGATCCTTGTGAAACCTGGAGAAAAGATCCCTCTCGACGGCAAAGTGCTGAAAGGATACTCCCAGGTGGATACGTCTCCTCTCACTGGCGAGCCGGTACCTGTCCAGGCCTTCGAAGGAAAGAGCCTTTATGCAGGAACTGTAAATCTCTCCGGAAATGTTGAGCTGGAAGTAAC
>CAZFJG010000180.1:0-2521 GCA_964519285.1 uncultured Synergistales bacterium
CATGAGAGCCATTATTCCGTTTTGTATTGAGCCAGCCTTCCGGAGCGAGAGCCACCCCATATTATTTCCCTTATAATGCATTCTTACGTCATTCAGACGTAAATACATTATGAAGGAGGTCATCTACATGACCAATTATCGAGAAATCCTGAGACTCAAGAGTCTGGGATTTAGTGAGCGCAATATTGCCCTAAGTTGCCTTTGCTCGCGAAATACCGTATCCAGTGTGTTAAAAAAGGCGAATGAACTGGAAATCTCCTGGCCTTTGCAAGAAGATCAAACGAACGCTGTCATTCAGTCAACGCTGTTTCCTCAGGAAAGCCCCAAAGCGACGAAGCGCCTTCCAGATTATTCTTATGTGCGAAAAGAACTGCTGAAGAACGGTGTCACCAGGACACTACTCTGGACCGAGTACATGGAAGATTGTCGTCTTAATGGTGAAGAACCTCTTATGTATTCTCAGTTCTGTTACCATATCCAGCAAGACGAGCAGAAGCATCGTGCAACCATGCACATCAAACGCAAACCAGCCGAACAAATAGAGGTTGACTGGGCAGGAGACCCAGCGTCCATTATAGATCCAGACACAGGAGAAATTACAAAGGCCCATATCTTCGTAGGAGTAATGACATATAGCCAGTACACTTATGTAGAGGCATTTATAAACGAAAAACAGAATGCCTGGATCACGGCTCACGTCCATATGTATGAATATTTCGGAGGAGTTGCGCGAATTCTCGTGCCCGACAACTGCAAAACTGCAGTAATACATAACGAAGGATGGTACAACCAGAAAGTGAATCAGGTATATCATGAGCTGGCAGAACATTACAGAACCGCTATCATACCTGCCAGAGTAAGGTCGCCTAAAGATAAGCCTAACGCAGAGGGAGCTGTAGGTAATATTTCTACCTGGATTACTGCGGCACTTCGTGGGGAGCAGTTCTTTTCCCTTGAGGAGTTGAACAGTGCGATACAAGACAAGCTGGAGCAATTCAACTCAAGGATCTTCCAAAAGAAAGAAGGTAGCCGGTTGAGTCTCTTCCGTGACGAAGAAAAGCCATTGCTGGCACCACTACCCGCTACCTCTTACGAATTTGCTGAATGGAAAACTGCTACAGTTCAATTTAATTATCACATATCCCTGGATGGAATGCTATATTCCGTACCTTACGAATACATCAGACGTAAAGTGGAAGTAAGGTCAACAGGTTTAATCGTGGAAATTTTTTATAATCATAACCGCATCGCTTCTCATAAACGGATGTATGGCCGAAAAGGCCAATATAGCACCGTAGTGGGCCATATGCCCCAGGAGCACAAGAGGTATTTGGAGTGGGATGGCGATAGTTATCGGCAATGGGCTAAAGAAATAGGAGAAAATTCCTTTCTGGCAATTGATGCCATCCTTAACGCCAAACGAGTCGAACAGCAAGCATACAGAAGCTGCATGGGACTCCTTAAATTAGCTGACAGGTACTCAAGCCAAAGACTTGAAGATGCCTGTGAAAAGGCACTGAGTTTAACAGCCAGCCCCAGTTACAAGAGCATCAAGAATATAATTGCTGCAGGTACCAAAAAGACGTCAAAAACCATTGAAGGCTCTCCATCTTTTGAGAATAAACACGGGATAGTACGAGGTGCAAGTTATTATGGAGGTATGCCCAATGATTAATCAAAGTACCGTAGACAAGCTTGTCGAGATGCGCCTCACTTCCATGTCGGATGCCTTCCTCCAGCAACTTTCTGATCCAAAAATGAAAGCAGTACCTTTCGAAGACCGTTTTGGCATGATTGTGGATATCGAATATACAAAGCGCAAGAACAACCGGCGCAGTCGGCTTATCCATAACGCTGAATTAGACCAGCCTGACGCCAGCATCATGGACATAAATTATACTTCGGGACGCAAGATCAACAAGTCATTGATACAGAGACTTGCATCGTGCGAATACATCTCCGATTATCGTAACATCTTCATCACCGGAGCTACAGGCAGCGGCAAATCCTATCTGGCTTGCGCTTTTGGCATGGAAGCCTGTAAGCAATACTATAAGGTACAATACATTCGTCTTCCCGATCTTATGATTGACCTTGAGAATGCAAGGACCATGGGAAACTACAAGAGGGTCATGAAGAAGTATACCAACTCTGTATTGTTAATAATCGATGAATGGCTGTTAATGAAACCAACAGAGACAGAATGCAAAGATATCTTCGAACTGCTTCACAGAAGACGCAGGAAGTCTTCTACGATCTTCTGCTCACAATATAGGGTTGAAGGCTGGTATGAACAACTTGGAGGTCAAAATAGCCCTTTGGCGGATGCTATTCTTGACCGGATTGTTCACGATGCCTACCGGATAGACATAGAAAATATCGACCCATCCAAAGATATTTCTATGCGTGAGATATATGGATTAAACAATTCTCTTAGACAGTAAATAGAGGTGGCTCTGTGGTTCCGGAACGGTGGCTCAATTGACTCCGGAACCACGGCTCTATAAGACCGTAATATTCA
>CAZFJG010000181.1:0-2503 GCA_964519285.1 uncultured Synergistales bacterium
AGTCCAAGGGCAAAGCCCCTTCTTCTATGAAGCATAGAACCACCTCAATTATGTATGGCATATATTTATTGCTGTCATTCGTAAAAATATACTTTAAACCATAATAAGTTTAACTCAACAAAGCAAATTATACCAGTACTAATGGACTATATTTAAATAGGTCTAAAGGACCTTTTAATACTCAATTATACTCTTTTCCGTGGCTATGTTCCTTCCTTATTTCCGTGACCAGGTTATGGGCTGCCCTGGTAGTTTCCGGCAGCCTGTACTTAGTACAGCAGGACAGCACAAGCTCCGGTGCCTGCTCAACTGAGACTCTGTTTCCCGGGCTTATGTAAAGGGGACGGACATTTGTTCGTGTCCTGACGACACTTCCCACCAGTTCATTCCTGTCGTAAAGTCCGGTGATGCTTCCCTTTTCCGTTCCAACATCATAATGAGTTCCTGTAAGGCGGCTTTTTGCAACACCTATTGTAGGCTGGTCAAGTATGATCCCAAGGTGGGTGGCAAGTCCCATCCGCCTTGGATGGGCAATACCTGCTCCATCCACGAGCCAGAGATCAGGAAGGAGTGAAAGTTTTTCATATGCATCAAGGAGTACAGGCAACTCCCGAAAGGAAAGGAGTCCTGGAATATATGGAAAGGATATGTCTCTTGAAGCGTATACCCTGTCAAGGACCTTCCATGTCCCGAATTCGAGGACAACAATGCCAGCATAGGCTGTGGAATACTTTCCCGTGCGGGAATAGGAAACATCAGTACCTCCAACATGCCTCAAGGGAATATCTGAAGGAAAAGGTGTAAGGTCAAGTCTTTCATAAAGATCTCTCTGGGTCTGTATCGCACGTTTATATATATTGGTTCCCATTTTTTGATTGTAATATATATTGCTTCTATGGGCCAACAGTTAAATCTAACATTGGAAAGATACAAACAGGGCATACCCAAATTTGGATATGCCCCATTTAATGCTGTATTTGCAGAAAAACTACTTGATCTCGACTTCTGCTCCGGCTTCCTCGAGTTTCTTCTTGAGCTCGTCGGCCTCTTCCTTGGATACGCCTTCCTTGAGGGGCTTGGGAGGATTGTCCGTAAGTTCCTTTGCTTCCTTGAGTCCAAGTCCTGTAACCTCACGAATGACCTTGATGGTTGCAATCTTGTTGGATCCTACAGCCTTGTAGATCACGTCAAATTCAGTCTGTTCCTCTTCTTCAGCGGCTCCACCTGCTGCTGCCCCGGCTGCGGGCATAGCTGCCATAGGTGCGGCTGCGGATACACCAAATTTGTCTTCAAGTTCCTTCACGAGCTCGGAGAGCTCAAGTACGCTCATTTCCTCAATTGCTTTAATTATCTCTTCATGGGTCATTTCTTATATTCCTCCTTGGATGTAATTCTTTTCATTATTTTTTGATCTGGAATCATGTCTTAAAAGACCATGTAGTTCAAATCAGTACCTGCATATTTTAATTCTGCCAGGCAATATTATGCTGCGTCCTCTTTCTTGTCCTTGATCTGGCTGAGGCATGTAACAAGACCTCTTGTCGTTCCGGAAAGAACGGTGACAAGTCCTCTGAGGGGCGCTGCGATGGTTCCGACAGTCTGGGCAATAAGCTCATCCCTTGAGGGCAGATCAGCGAGTGCTTCCACATCTGCTGCGGAGAGCGTTTTCAGACCGAGAAATCCACCTTTTACCTGGAAAGCCTTGTTGGCCTTTACCTTGCTGAATTCTTTCATCGCCTTTGCTACGGCAACAGCATCTTCGTATGCAAGGGTGTAAACGTTGGGTCCTACTGAGAATTCATCAGGTACTTCATATCCTGATTCTCGAAGTGCGATAAGGGCTAGCCTGTTCTTTGCTACCTTCATCTCGCCTCCGGCTTCTCGTACCTTTGCCCTGACCTCTGTCATCTGCTGGACGGAAAGTCCCCTGTATTCTGCGATGTAAATGGCTTTACTCTGCTCGATGCTTTCCTTGAGTTTGGCAACTCTGTCAATCTTATATCTGGCTGGCATATGGACACCTCCTTCCACAAAAAATCTCCCGGACCACCAAAGCCCGGGAGACAATACCATTATCTATAAAAGAAACAGTAAAATGTTCCCGAAACCTCGGCGGGTATATTTAAGCGCCTTTACGGCACACCAGCTGTCTTAAGTTTCAGTAACGAATATTCAGTTTATATTCGGGTTCTGAAGGTTATTCAGCTATCTCCTTTGCTGCTCCTGAAGGATCTATCTTGATACTGCATCCCATGGTGGAGGTTATGAACATGCTCCTGACATAGGTTCCCTTTACTGCTGAAGGTTTTGCCTTGAGTATAGCTGCATAAAGAGCCTTTGCGTTATCGTAGAGTTCATCTGGAGAGAAGCTCTTCTTGCCGACGGAGTTATGTACTATACCGAACTTGTCGACTCTGAACTCTACCTTACCAGCCTTGATCTCCCTGACGGAATCGGCTATGTCAAAAGTCACTGTTCCCGCCTTGGGACTTGGCATGAGTCC
>CAZFJG010000182.1:0-2454 GCA_964519285.1 uncultured Synergistales bacterium
TGTATTTCCTGCTTTTTAATTTTTGTTTTGAATTATCATGAGGATGAGAGATGAATATTATGGGTCTACTCAGTTTTATTTTTCGCCCAAAAAACGATTTTCACGGTATGTTGAAAGATCAAAGCAGTGCAACTCTCAAGGGCATTGGGTTATTCTGCACCTGGATAAAGACAAGAAACCCCTCGGTGAGGGAACAGGTTATGGCATCAAAGGATTCCGCTGACGGGATCAGATTTGAGATGGAAGAAAAACTTATGGAAGCTTTTTCCACGCCTTTTGACAGGCAGGATATATATTCATTCTCTATCGAGATGAACAAGATTTTCAGGTCGGTATTGTTTGCGATGAGGTTGATGGATGAGTTGAAGGTCCAGCAAAATGAGCATATTTATATGATGGCAAACAACATATTCCAGTGTTTCAGGGTACTGGATTCTTCTCTGGAATTACTGGAATTGTCTTCCTTCAATGTCAAAAATGAGATACAGGAAATGCGCGATATCCAGGGAAGAACGGAAGCAAGTTACATAATGGGAATGAAGGACCTCCTTTCACAGAAGGACCTTCAGCAAAGTGTGAATACCCGGGAAGTCTTCATGAGCCTGAAAGAGGCCAACAGTTTCCTCGTCTATACTGTCGATGTATTTCACAAGATCGTTGTCAGAATTACATGATATTTATCTATCTGTAATAAATCATCTGTTATTACCAGATATCTGAGGCAGAAGGATCCCACCCTGGGAGATCAGCAAGGCATCAAAGTCATCTCCGTGAAGGGATTGCAGTTTTTTCAGACAATCCTCCCAGGACCGGATCTTTGTGCAGAAAACTTTTTTCGACGTCTCCTCGTTTAAAGATGAGTAGAGGAACAGGTTGATCCTCCTGGACATCCTGGCCAGATAATAAAGCTTGTGAGCGCCAAGCTGAAAGCCACTCTCGAATCTGTCTATGACCTCGTCACTTGTCATTTCCTCTTTAGCCCAGCTTTCGAAGGTTTTGTTTCCGTATTCTTCAGGACATTCTGCAAAGATTACGAGGGAACCTCCGTCTTTAACAGCCTGTCCTGCCATTTCAAAAGCTTTCTGGGTCTGATACAGGTTTATGTCCTTGGGAAATCCGCCGGCAGAGGCGATAACTACTTTTGAGGGCCTGCTCACAGTTACAGTGTTCAGTTCCTTGAATATTTTTACTCCCTTTTCCCACGAAGCAACAGGGTCTCCTGCTACTATGGTCGCAACTTCTTTTCTGTGGTTACACAAAGCGTTAACTATAAAATCGAGAGGACACAGATCAAGGGCTTCCATAAGTTCATTGTTAAGGGGATTGTTGTCAATATTACCAAGTCTTGCAGCAGGATGGGTCATCATCTGGTGGTTTCTCATTATCGTAGACCGTCCACAGACACCAGGACAGAGACTTTTCCTTCCTCCTGCAACTCCGGCAAAATAATGGAACAGAACTTCTCCAATTGCTATGCGGAGATCGGCCCTTGCGACTGTACCGTTTATCAGCAGTTCATTGCCAGTGGATAGAGTACCTGCAGAGATGAGGTCATCAGAATCACAATCGTGACTTTCGATCCTGTACCTTTCTGTAATTTCTTTTCCAAGGAGATAGACATTTTCCTCATCTGTAAGGACCCGGTGTGTTCCAGTGGCTATTAAAATTGTTACTTTATCTTTGGAAATTCCTTCTTTATGAAGTGTTTCGAGAACAGGAGGAAGAAGTTCCTTTACTGGAGTCGATCTTGAAAGGTCGTTAACGATAACAACTGCAGAAGGACCCTGAACTTTTTGCTTCTTTTTTTGAATGATCTTCCTTAGGGCATCTCCTGTATCTGGAGATTCCAGTAAATCTTCAACAGTTTGCTTTATATCAGAAATGATGCTTCCAGAGGAGGGAGGTTCGAGAAAAGTCAGTTCATTCTTTTCAGGAAAATCCAGTGTTATATAATCTTTTCCGTAAGGCAGTATGGCCTTTTCCATTTAGTTATCCCTCCAGATCATTTTTATTAAATCAAGTTTATCACATTTAAAATACGCATGCTGATCTTTCAGTTCTGGACCTTAGGTATCATTATATGTAGTTGAACATATTCATGAGATGATGTATTATTTATTTGGGTACGATGGTCGGACCATCCAACCGCATCGAATGTTGATAAGAATGATAAACAAGAGAATATATAAAAGTATGGAGGAATGACATCAATGGTGACCAAATTTAATAACAGCAAGACCCCCTGGGCGACAGACAAATGGTACACAAGTCCCTGGAACTTTGCGGATGAAGTAAGAGGACAGATGAGCTTCTCCAAGAACATCGAGTTCCACGATGTTTCCTTAAGGGATGGAGAGCAGCAGTCCGGCCTTATCTTCAACAAGGAGCAGAAGGTAACACTGGCGGAGAAGCTTGCAGAAGTAGGTATTCACAGAATAGAGGCAGGAATGCCAG
>CAZFJG010000183.1:0-2424 GCA_964519285.1 uncultured Synergistales bacterium
GACTTTCTGTGAAGCTCCAGGGCTTCCTGGAATATCTTTTCCTTGTTGGTCATGTTCAGGCAACTCCTTTATTTCGGTTTTTTGTGAGATGTTTTATTAGTGTGCAACTGGAAAAAAGCTGCTACTGAGAACATTAACAGATATATTGGATTCAGCATGAAAAACATAAGAGATCTAGCTGGAGGGGGAATTTCTGTAAAGTCCCCCTTCAGCATTGAACCCAGGATCATGGCGAGAATGAATTGAGTGTGCGTAAGATCGGGCTTGTTGAAAAGATAGCCCTCTGTTCCAAAGAGTAGCATGACCCATATTTCAGAATAAATATATTTATTTGACTCTATTCAGAATTTAAGCCTGGGGAAATCTTTTGCTTATAATGTTGATCAGGATACTATCAACATCCTTCATTCCTTCAAGATTGACCCTTGCAGCATTCTCAACTGTTTTCTCTATTGTGTCGTCAATGACTCCCTGGGGTACAGTAAGGCCGTTGCCCTTCAGGGCGAGCATGGCAGCATAATATGCTTCTGAAGCTCCGGTTCCAACCTTGAGAGAGCATGTCTCCTTGGCTCCGTCGCAGAGCATACCCACGAGGTTGCCTATCACCATCTCGATGGCTTTGACCGCGGTCTTTACATCACCTCCGAGAAGTTTCACTATTCCTGCTGCTGATCCGGCTCCTGCCGCTACACTGCATCCGCAGACAGGGCTCAGACGCCCCATCCTGCTCTTTATAAAGGATGTTGTAAGGTGACTGAAAGCTATAGCTTTTGCGGTTTCTTCTCTGGTCTTGCCGTAATGTTTTCCTGCCACAGCTACCGGAATTATGGCGGTTATTCCGTGGTTTCCGCTACCAGCACTGCTCATTACAGGAAGGGGAGCGCCGTCCATCCTTGCGTCAGATGCTGCGGCCGATACTGCCTTTATCTTGCTGCTCAGGTCGTCGGAGTCATAATGATCTCCGGCAAGCTCCCTGATAGTGGAACCGAGGTTGATCCCGGAATCATGGTCAAATCCGTAGGACGCTATTTTAAAATTCATCTCCGCTCCGTCCATAACGTGGTTGACATCTTCCTCATCCATGCCATCAGCCAGTGATACTATCTCCCTGTAATTCATTCTGCTGACCTGGTCGGGAATGGATTCTCCCTTTCCGTTACCGTTGTTATTCCCGTTCTGTCCGTCGTAGATAACCTGGGAATCTTTCATAACAGTTGTTATGTTGGAATGGGTTTTCTCTATAACGCAGACAGCGTTGCTGTTTCCTGCGTTTACAAGGGCTTCCACGTATACTCCATGCCTCGAAAGGTCGGGGATAATGGAAACCATCTTTTCTTCAAGTATTTTGTTTGCTTTTTTAACTGCTTCTTCTGTGCAGTCTTTAAGTACCTCAAGTCCATATTCTGACTTGCCGCATATGGCTCCGAGGGCTGCTGCGATGTCATTGCCCTTGAGCCCGCTGGTTCCGGGTATTCCGACGTACATTCCGTTCTTGTAGATACTGTCGCTCACTGTGACTTCGATCTTTTCAGGTTCCTGACCCTCCAGTGCCTCTACTGCTCTCGCTACTCCCAGTGCAACTGCACCGGGCTCGGTACATCCAAGTGCCGGTTTTACTTCGATCTTCAGAAATTCCTTGATGGTAAACATTCAAGTGTTCCCCCCTTAAAAATTAATTGCTTCTCAGTTACCATTGTCAGTAATCTTTCCAAGATAACGATAAATGGAATTTTCAGATGTTTCAAGCAGGGATGCAACCTTTCCCAGGGCACCCCTTAACAGGAATACACCCTTTTTGTTGAGTTTCTCCACGATATCCATCTTTTCGTCTGCAGTCATCCTTGCAGGAGGAACAGGGGAACTCAATATGGTTTCCTTTATTATGGAGTAGGTCAGATCCTCTATTGAATTTTCCCTTACGTCGTCTGCCAGCTTCATCGGCTGAGGGGCCGGTTCCGCAAAGACTCCCGGACCAAGAACATATTCGTCCAGAATTCCCTTCAGCTCGGTATATCCTGTAAGGTCTGTATTGAGGCACAAAAGGCCGATAAGGTCACCGTCCTCATCCTTTATGAGAAATGAGGCGGTCTTTCTCGTCCTTCCTTTTTCGTCTTTGACGATCCTTGGTTTTATAATGTCCGCAGAGTGGTTTTTCTGTTCACGGAAGAAAGAGCCCAGGTTCTTCAGTGGGTCGCCGATCTTTCTGCCGCTTACGTGGCTGTTCTCAATAGCCACTACGGAATTTTCGATATTTCTCACATCGTGGAGAACAACTTCACAGTTAGGGCCGAGAAAGCGGGGCAGAACTTAACCAGAGGCACATAGGTCTGCAGTTTACGGCTTATCTCCTGGTCTGTCTTCAAAATAAAACCTCCACGGATTTCAAGTGGGAAAAATTGGAATATCCTTTATCTAAGTAAAAAA
>CAZFJG010000184.1:0-2307 GCA_964519285.1 uncultured Synergistales bacterium
GCATCTGCGATTTTAAGGGAATGTGTTACAAAAAGAGGATCTTTTCTGTATCTATAAAGATCGTTCAGACCATAAAGCAACCAGTGATCGTGGGGTATATTCCTTACTGTTTTTCTGCGATCTCGCACGTTTATCAGATATTTCGAGGCTTTTTCAGCCACATCGAGCCACACTGGATCTCTGTCAAGAGAATAAAGCCGAACAAGGGAAAGAATCGCCTCTCCGGGATAAAAGGAAGAGATAAAAGAAGAAACATGGCCGGAGGGATATGCCATCTTGTGTATTGTAAAATTGCCATTATCGACCTGGGTAAGCTCCATCCATTTAGCCATTCGCTGCATGGCAGGAAGATATTCCATATTTCCTGTAACTTCTGAGTATTTTGCAAGGGCAACTATAGCCAGACCGTTTCCTCCAAGCTTTACAGCTCCTCCCTCTTCCACGAGGGCAACTTCCGTGCCCTTCAGGGTGTCTTCACTGATCTGGTCCATAAGGTAGTCAATTGCAAGCTCTGCCTTTTCAAGGATCCTGTAATTTCCAGATCGTTCAAAAACCTCGAGCATGGAATAAAGTGTGCCGCAGTGACGCAGAATATTGTAGCCACTGTTATATCGATCTTTTTCAGGCTGGTAACTGTATCTGAATTTCCCTGAAGGCTTAACAGCATCTGCAAGATAACCGGCGGCAATATCTATCCTTTCTTGGAGAAGGTCTTCATTCAGATCCCGAAAAACTCCATGCCCCCTATAAAGGGGCAGAACCTCTTTTCCGTCTGTGAATAATGAAAGGGTTGTAAATTTGTAAAGCTCTTTCTTTTCTTCGGGTCTGAAAAAGCCCATAAAAGTGGCCAGAAAGCCTTTTTCTTCATGTGGCAGATCATTTACTGATAACATGCCTTTATTGTCCAGAAAACCGGAGAACAAAAGACGGGAAGGCAGAAAAACTTTTCCGTCTACGAATATCCCCTCAATACCTGGATCAAGATTTATATACTCTTTCGTATCGGGAGACTCTATCCTTTCAAAGTCTCCAGCCAGTGAAACTGTCACAAAACTGGCGCTGTCTTTTAAATCGTCAGGGATTTTTGACACTGCATTTTCAATGGCTGCCCTTAATCCTTTTTCCGAAGCGTAATAATCCAAATACCTCTCTTTTCCGTCAGATACCGAAAGGATAACGAACCGGGGTAAAGGATCTCGGGCCAGAAACTTGTATAGTTCAGGATCAAAACTGTCATTTTTTATCGATGAGAAAACAAAGCGGGCGATATTGTCATACTCAGCTGCTGAAAGGTCCTCCTTTTGAAAAACATCAAAGGACCCGGCTGGGTCAGGCTTTGCTAATGCCTCAAAAGAAAAGAGTAATGAAAGGATCAAGACAAGAAAAAGAACAGGAAGAAGTAATTTTCTTTTCATATTATCTACACTGGTCCTCTCCAGATACAAATGTCGGGACCTCCCGAATCGAGAGGTCCCGCAAAATCATGCTATCTATTTCTTGTAAACGTCTTTCGGATTCCATGCTTTCCAGACGTTGGAAACGAGATCCACACCCGGCTCAAGGAATTTTCCGCCTGGCTGCCAGCCAGAGGGTGTCGCCTTTGCCCCTTTAGATTCACGGACAAGCTGAAATGCCTGAAGCTGGCGAATCGTCTCAGTTACATTTCTTCCAACTGGCGGAGTGAGAACCTCCATGGCCTGTATCACTCCGTCAGGATCTATAAGAAATCTGCCTCTGACGTCAACACCTGCATCGGGATCATAGACACCGTAAAGGGAGCCTACATTTCCACCGCCGTCGGACGCCATGGCAAAAGGAACTCCACCATCGACCATTTTTGATAGCTCATTATCGTTCCATACCTTGTGTACGAACTGGCTGTCTACGCTCATTGAAATAACTTCTGCTCCAAGTTCCTGGAACTTAGAATACTGATCGGCAACTGCCGATACCTCAGTTGCTCAAACGAAAGTGAAATCACCTGGATAGAAACACAGAACTACCCATTTCCCAAGGTGATCCGACAATTTAACCTGGGTGAACTCTCCCTTATGATATGCAGGAGCCGTAAAATCCGGAGCCTTTCTTCCTACCATTATCGACATGCCTGATTCCTCCTTTTCAGTAACAATTTCCTTTGCGCCCGCTTCTGGTGCGGGTGACTTTTCGACATTGGACGAGGGACGCGCACAGCTTATTTTTTTATCTGCCATTGGCCCTACCTCCTTTCTATACTATAGATAATGAAAATTATTTGCCTTTATATTGTAACGTATGAAACAGTTAGCGTCGACATAAAACTACCTG
>CAZFJG010000185.1:0-2273 GCA_964519285.1 uncultured Synergistales bacterium
AAAACGGGTATTCAGTGGAATGCGTCCTACAGGAAAATTGCACCTTGGTCATCTTGCCGGAGCTCTGACCAACTGGGTCAGGCTTCAGGAGGAGTATAACTGTTTTTATTCCATAGTTGACTGGCATGCTCTCATGTCTGATTATGCTGACAGTTCCAAAATGCGCTCCAATTGCAGGGAAATCCTTCTTGACTGGCTTTCTGCCGGTCTCGATCCTGAAAAATGCGCGATATTTGTACAGTCACACGTTCCCCAGCATGCGGAACTGCATCTTGCACTTTCCATGGTAACCCCTCTTGGCTGGTTGCAAAGGTGCCCTACATACAAGGAACAGATCCTTAACATGCAGAATAAGGACCTGGGCACATACGGATTCCTCGGATACCCGGTTCTAATGGCAGCTGACATCCTACTGTACAAGGCTGAACTGGTTCCCGTCGGTGAGGATCAGTCAGCACATCTCGAAATCAGCAGGGAAATGGTCAGGAGATTCAATAACTTTTTCGGAGATATTCTTGTTGAACCTCAGATCCTTCTTACTCCAACTCCCAAAGTTCCTGGAACGGATGGTCGGAAAATGAGTAAATCCTATGGAAATACGCTTGATATGGCAGATTCATCAGAGGAGCTCTGGAACAAACTGCGTACCATGAAAACAGATACTGCCAGAGAAAGAAAAACTGATCCAGGAGAGCCGGAAGAATGTCCCCTCTGGGATATTCATAAGGTCTTCAACAATAATGAAGAGGAAAAGAAAGAACTGGTTCATTCCTGCAGGAATGCTCTGATAGGATGTATGGATTGCAAGAAAAAGCTCAGAGAACATATTGAAAGGGTAATGCAGCCAATACGGGAGAAACGGGCCTTTTACGAAAATAATGACGATCTTCTTTCTGATATTCTTCATGAAGGGGCAGAAAAAGCCAGAAAATCTGCTGAAAAAACGATCATGGAAGTGAAAGAATCAATTGGATTTGTCGCAGAAAGAGAATAAAACTGGGCATATTAACGGAATTAATGAATTTTATGTTGAAGTAGAGGGTTTTTCAGGTCCTCTTGATCTTCTCTGCTCCCTCATAGAATCCAGGGAAATAGATGTAAAGAAGATAAGTGTCTCAACTTTTGTGAAGATTTACAGTAATTTTCTTTACAATACCGAAAGGGCTTCCATTAGTGCCATCTCTGATTTTATTACAGCAGCAGCTGCAATAGTTCTCGGCAAGGTTACAGCCCTTGTTCCGGTTAGACGAAAGACGGAAGAAGAGAGTGAAAATGAAGATGATGTCGAGAAGGAACTGCTTATATCGGAAGAAAAACTGGTTGAGATGCTTGAAAGATATCGTCCTTACAGGTATGCCTCCTTTTATCTTGAACAGCTTAAAGGTAATTCGGATCTTTGTGTCAAAAGATCCCTGACAGAGGATGCTCCCTTATTTGATCTCGGAGACCTTTACGGAATCGCGTCGATATGGTGGAAATACTACGAAACGTTGATCAATAATGGAAGCAGTAAAAATGATCCTCAAATGTTTCGAATGGACGGTATTCCTTTTGCAATACCGGAAGAGAAGCAGGTTGAAAACCGCATGGCTGAGCTGGAAGAGATCACTGAGGAGCATGAGGAAACTGACCTGAGATCAATTCTTGGAGATTCTCCAGATATCAGTATTCTCGTAGTAACCCTTCTCGCCTTGCTCGAGATGGCAAGGCTTGGGAGGATAAAGGTTATACAGGAAAGGTTGTTCGGAAATGTCAGAATTGTCCGAAATAGCAACGCTGAATGAAAACCAGAGAGTTCTGGAAGCTATTCTTTTTATCTCCTGTGACCCCGTGGATGTTAGGGATCTGGTGGCTCTTCTCGGAATGAGATCTCAGGAAATAGAAAAGAACTTTCAGAGCCTTCAGGCATTTTATGCCAATTGCCACCATGGGTTAACTATCAGAAAGGTTGCAGGAGGCTGGCAGATGACAACCGTCAACGATCTTGCAGATATTCTTGAATCGTACAATGACGATATCAGACGAAGAAAGATACGTCTTTCAAGGGCTGCATTGGAATGTCTTGCCATAACAGCATATAACCAGCCTGTTACACGTTCGGAAATAGAGGATATCAGAGGAGTAAGAAGTGAGAGGGTAATTGATACACTTCTTTCCCACGGATTGTTGAGGATCGCAGGAAGAGCTAAAGGAACTGGTTCTCCATTACTGTACAGGACAACTGATAAATTTCTAGAGCTTTTCGGACTCAACGCTGTATCGGATCTTCCTAC
>CAZFJG010000186.1:0-2258 GCA_964519285.1 uncultured Synergistales bacterium
GGCAAGAGCTATTCCATGGTGATGTTTACCCGCAAGGTTCACCGCAGGCTTGGAGGAAATTTCACTTTTCTGGTCCTGACGGACAGGGAGGATCTTGATACCCAGATCTACAAGACCTTTGCCGGTTGCAGCGTAGTTGACAATGACAGTGATCCCTGCAGGGCATCGAGCGGCGATCATTTAAATCAGCTTTTATCTCAGCACAAGTCTTTTGTTTTTTCTCTGATTCAGAAATTCAACCAGAGAGTAGAGCCCGGGGAGGAATATTCACAAAGAGACGACATTATCGTCATCACGGATGAGGCCCATCGAACTCAGTACGGGACACTGGCATTGAATATGAGAGATGCTTTGCCAAATGCGAGTTATATCGGTTTTACGGGAACTCCACTGTTCAAGGACGATGAGATAACAAGGCGTGTATTCGGAGATTATGTTTCTACCTACGATTTTCAGCGTGCGGTAGAGGATAATGCTACAGTTCCTCTTTTTTATGATTCTCGAGGTGACAAGCTTGGCATTGCTATAAAAGATCTTGATGAAAAGATTGCTGAAAAGCTCGAAGAGATAGATTTTGACGATTTAGATACGAGACAGAATCTGGAAAAGGAGCTCAAGCGGGATTATCACATCATTACAGCTGGTAAAAGGCTTGACCAGGTGGCCAGGGATTTTGTGCAGCATTATTCCGTCTCCTGGGAATCAGGAAAGGCCATGTTTGTCTGTATTGACAAGATCACTTGTGTCCGGATGTACAGGCTTATTGAGTTTTACTGGCATGAACATATTAAAAAACTTGAAAAAGAACTGAAAAATATTTCTGATGAGCAGGAAGAACAGTTCCAGCGAAGACGTATTCTGTGGATGGAGCAGACTCGTATGGCCGTTGTTGTGAGTGAAGAGCAGGGGGAAGTAGATAAATTCAGGAAATGGGGCCTGGATATTCGGCCTCACCGGAAGTTGATCAAGGAAGGAATGGACCTTCCGGACCATATGAGGAAAAAGCCTGAGTTTCGCAATATGCAGCGGTTAGCTCTGGATGATGCTTTCAAGGCACAAGAGCATCCATTCAGGATTGCTATTGTGTGTGCCATGTGGCTTACTGGTTTTGATGTCCCCTGCCTTTCCAATCTTTACCTTGATAAACCTCTGAAAGCCCATACTCTAATGCAGGCTATAGCAAGGGCAAATCGGGTTAACGAGGGCAAGACCAATGGCCTGATTATAGATTACTGTGGGATTCTGAAGAACTTGAGAAAAGCACTCGCGACCTTTGCTGGTTCTCACGATTCTGGACGAACTGAAGAGGGGGATGGAAGAGATCCGACAAAGCCAAATGATGATCTTCTTCCTTATCTGGCCGAAGCAATTACATTTGTCAAGGATTTCCTGCTTGAGGGAGGAGCTTCGTTGGAAGATATAGCGAACCTCGAAGGTTTTTCAAAAAATGCGGCGATAGTGAAAGCTAAAGAGGTTGCCAATACAGATGATCAGTCTCGAAAGAAATTCGAGGTAATGTGCAGAGCGGTTTTTAAACTTTATAAAGCCTGTTGTAATGTTGAAGGCGTAAATAATTTCAGGAACGATCGTGACGCTATAGATGTAATCTACAAGAGCCTTCAGCAAGACCGGAACATGTCTGATATTTCGGATGTTATCCGACAGCTTCACGAGGTTGTAGATGGTGCTATTGAAACAGTACCTGACAGAGTGGGCCAGAATAATAAGACCTATGATATCAGCAAGATCGACTTTGAAAGGTTAAAGAGAGAATTTGAGAAATCTCCCGCAAAACGTACAACTGTACAGAATTTAAAGCAGATCATAGAACAACGTCTCAATAGATTAATGGAGCAAAACCCCATGCGGTCGGATTTTCAAAGGCATTACGAAAAAATAATCGATGAATATAACCGGGAAAAGGACCGGGTCAATATAGAAAAGACTTTCGAAGAGCTACTGACCTTTCTGGAAAGTCTCGATGAGGAAGAAAGCAGAGCAGTCAGGGAGGGGCTTGATGAAGAGAGTCTTGCCCTGTTCGACCTTTTGAAAAAACCGGATCTTTCTTCCAAAGAAATAACAAAGATAAAAGAGGTTTCTGTAAAGCTATTGAAGACTTTAAAAGAGGAAAAGCTGAAAATAGATCACTGGCAAGACAAAGAGGCGACACGTGATTCAGTAAGGCTGATGATCGGTGATTTTTTATGGGATGACGCGACAGGTCTGCCTGAGGATTGCTACACAATAAATGACGTAAA
>CAZFJG010000187.1:0-2236 GCA_964519285.1 uncultured Synergistales bacterium
ACTATATTTGGAAGAACAGCTTTTTGCACCTATTTCAGATAAAACATATAATTTCAAATAGAGAATATGAAAAACTATTCATTTAAAAAAACTGACGGGCAATAAATCTGAAACTGGAGTGATAACATTGATAACGCGTTCTCTTATTGAAAGGGTCTTTTCAGCAGCTAATATTGAAAGATGGAACGATCATCCCAGGCCTGTGCAATTTACTGAAATGGCGAAGCAGGCTCACAAGTTCGTCATCGCCTATACAATTGCCAAATACGAGGAAGATCTTTCAGGAACTGAAATTGACTGGATCTCTTTAATTGAAGGAGGTATTTTCGAATTTCTCCACAGGGTTGTGGTAACCGACATCAAACCTCCGGTTTTTCACAAATTAATGAGCCACGAAGAACAGAGAAAAAAACTTAACCAGTGGGTACTGGAAAAACATTTAATGGAAGATTTCGATCTTCTTCCGGAAGAAATTACTGACAGGTTCAGCAGATACTTCTCCGAAAGGGAAGAAACTATCGAAAAAAAGATCCTTAAGGCTTCCCATTACCTTGCTACAAAATGGGAATTTGATTTTATTTACGACTGGAGCAGGAATCTCTATGGCATAGAAAGAACAAGAAATGAGATAAACAGCCAAATAGAAGAACACAAGGATCTCAGAGCCGTAAGGGAAATGCTCAGGGAAATGAACATGTCCGACAGAGACAAAGGGATCTATGGATTCATAGCACTGGTAGGTCAATTAAGATTTCAGAAAAGGTGGGCTCAGACTCCGAGAATACCCCAGACATCTGTCCTTGGTCATCTTCTTTTTGTAGCTATCCTCTCCTATCTTATATCCATGGAACTGCATGCGTGCCCAAGAAGAAAATACAACAATTTTTTTGGAGGACTCTTTCACGACCTTCCTGAGGTCCTGACAAGAGATATTATTTCTCCAGTCAAAAAATCAGTAGAAGGACTGGATGAACTGATCAAGACCTACGAAAGATCGTCTATGGAGGAAAACATTTTCCCCCTTGTTCCAGATTCATGGCACCAGGAGCTGAGATATTTCACAGAGTCAGAATTTGATGACAAGATCCGCCGTAACAGCAAGGACAGCTTTGAGATAGTAAGTGATACCAGCATGCAGAATTCTTTCAACAGCAATGTCTGGGATCCAATGGACGGAAAGATCATCGAAGCATGCGACAAACTTGCCGCATTTATTGAGGCATCACAGTCTATCAGATTCGGAATTCATTCTAAGGGCCTCGAGGATGGAATGACAGGAATTTACTCAAAATACAACAAACAGCAGATCTCCGGCTATCCAATGGGTCTGCTGTTCGATTATTTCAAGTGACATTTCTGGTTTTGGCAGGACCTTATGCTATTTTCCTGAGAATTATTTAGAAGAGTAAGTTTCCCTGTTGTGCTTATTGCGCCTTTCTTCCCATGTTATGAAAGAATGGTAAAATTCCTTTTCTCCGTAATCGTTCAGGCCCCTGGTTATTTCTGTTATATGGGTATGCGTTGATTTCACCTTTTCGATGACATATTGCACAGCAATTTCAGGCATGCTGTGTTCGCCACAGGTATATATGTCCAGTGCCATGTAGCTTTCTTCTGGCCAGGTGTGTATGGAAAGATGAGATTCACTTATAACGACAACACCGCTAACTCCGTTTGGAGGAAAACAGTGAAAAGATACTGACCAGACCTGGGTTTTTGCTTTTCTTGCAGCTTCAACAAGTATTTCCTGCATTTGCTGAACATTTCCAATAGCTTCACCACAACCAGATGCTTCAACTATGAAATGATACCCTTTTGGAGACATTTGTTTTCCCCCTTCAGGAGAATTATTCTCCCGATAATATCTTACATGAACCTACAGAAAGCTCAAAGAAAAAAACCGTCCCGGAATAAAGGGACGGTATGATATTTAAATGGTGGAGCTAAGGGGATTCGAACCCCTGACCTCTTGAATGCCATTCAAGCGCTCTCCCAGCTGAGCTATAGCCCCATAACCGTGCGAAAGCAATTATACGGACCATGGGAATTAATGTCAACACCGGTATCATATTTAAGAACGAACAAAAAAATTTCTTTCAAGATCTTTTTTGCTCCAAAAAAGATCTTGAAAGACCTACTACACATATACTGAAGACAACTGGTAACGATCAAGTTCAACTTCAGTCCACTGTATTTTACAATATCATTACTTCAACCGAAGCCTTGACGGTACCAC
>CAZFJG010000188.1:0-2234 GCA_964519285.1 uncultured Synergistales bacterium
CGAGCGTATTGTCCTTTGCGACGATAAACAATTCATTATCAAGCCGAATGCTGAGTTCTGCAGTATGTTCGGTTATACTCCTGAAGAGATCATCGGAAAAGCACTGGACGACATGATAACTTCAGATCCTGAGGGCCTCAAGGAAGCCAATTCTATTACAGAAAGAGTCCGGAACGGAGAAAAAATAGCCTGCGAGGGCAAAAGATACCGCAAGGATAAGAGCTCCCTTTACGTTTCAATGTCAGGTATTTCCTTCTATGCCGGAAACCAAAAATACATCTACGCAATTTACAGGAACATTGACCATAGAAAAGCCATAGAAGGGCAGCTGCAGCAAAGAAATATCCAGCTCGAAAACTCCATGAAGGCCACAGTAGAGACCATGGCCAGAATTGTTGAATGCCGGGATCCATACACATCAGGACACCAGAAAAGAACCTCTGTCCTCGCTGAAGCCATAGCAAAGGAGATGGGGCTGCCTGAAAAAAGAGTGGAAGGTATAAAAATAGCTGCTATGATACACGACGTGGGAAAGGTAAATATTCCGAGCGAGATACTTACAAAACCGGCCAGATTATCGGATATCGAGTACAGACTGATAAAACAGCACCCGACCATCGCCTATGAGATACTTAAAGACATAGAATTTCCCTGGCCTATTGCAAATATAATACTTCAGCACCACGAGAGGATGGACGGTTCGGGCTATCCGAACGGCCTTCGTGGGAATGAGATACTCCTCGAGGCAAGGATCCTCGCCGTGGCCGACGTTGCAGAGGCAATGTCCTCACATCGACCCTACAGACCCGGCCACGGCATAGACGTAACCCTTGATGAGATCGAAAGCAAAAAGGGCATTCTTTACGACGAGAAAGTAGCCAAAGCCTGCCTTACCCTTTTCCGCGAAAAGGGATTCACTTTAGATCCTTAATCTTGAGAAATCTACCTCGGGTTAAAAGCTGATTCTTTGCCCAGTTTCTCGAAAAGCTCCTTCTCCCTTTCAGACAGGGTTTTCGGTATAGCAATGTTTATCCTTACAAGAATATCCCCGAAAGACCCGTTTTTCTTCTGAAGCCCCTTGCCCTTAAGCCTCAACAGTTGTCCTCCCTGTGTTCCTGCAGGGATATTCATCTTTACTGAACCGTCAAGGGTTCTGACGCTAACCTGGGATCCAAGAGCAGCCTCCCAGGGGGTTATCCTGAGTTCTGCCACGAGATCATAGCCTCTTAACTCAAAGCGGGGATGTTTTTTGGCCCTTATTGTCAGATAAAGATCACCAGGAGGAGCAGCTCCCGGTGCCGGCTGACCTTTTTCTGCCAGCCGGAGCCTGGTCCCGTCAGTAACTCCCCTGGGAATGTTCACTTTAAGAGTTCTTCGTCTGGGCACTACCCTGCCGTCGGGGGAATGTTCGTGACTTTCAAGTGTCAGGGTCGTACTACCACCCTGGTACATTTCCTCGAGAGAAAGCTGGATCTCTGCTTCGACATCCTGTCCTTTTGAGACCCTTCTTCCACGGGAAGAAGTTCCACCGCCGAAGAACATGTCCTCCATTCCGGAGAACCCTCCAGCTTCTCCAAAAATGGTCCTGAAAAAGTCACTGAATCCTCCGAAGTCGGTCCCTTCAAAAGTAGTGCTCCTGCCATAACCGGGACCTGGAGGAGGACTGAAGTTGTCCCCTTCCTGCCAGGAGGCTCCGAGGGTGTCATATTTTCTCCGCTTCTCAGGATCTTTCAGAACCTCGTAGGCTTCGTTTATATCCTTGTATTTCTGCTCAGCATCAGCCGACTTATTGACATCAGGATGAAATTTTCTGGCTAGTTTCCTGTAGGCCTTTCTTATCTCGTCCTTTTCGGCATTTCTGTCAACACCGAGGATCTTATAGTAATCCTTGTACTGCATGTAACCAGGCTCCCTTCAAATGGGATTTAGAAAAGAAAGAAAGGAGATGGGGAAACCATCTCCTGACTAATATTAACCTTTGTTATGATATCTGAAAATCTCCTGAAAATCAAATAAACAATTGCAGAAATTTTACTGCCTGGAAGTGTCTGTTTCTACTTCGGTAGAGATCCCATGCCTCTGTAAAGATTCAAGGCTGCCTCCACTACGTCCGAATCATATAGTATTCCACTGTTATTCTCCAGTTCATGAAGAGCAGCCTCAATCCCCAGGCTGGGACGATAAGGTCTATGTGAACACATAGCTTCAAGAACATCTGCAACTGCAAGGATACG
>CAZFJG010000189.1:0-2231 GCA_964519285.1 uncultured Synergistales bacterium
CACCAGCAACGTAAATTACATATACCAGCTTCCTCCCGTAATAAATCCCGAAAGACCCACTGAAATACTGCGCAACTCCGCAGGAGAGGTTTTGGGCGAAAATAACATCGTTGATCCGATACCAAGCACTGGAGGAGAGGATTTCGCCATATTCCAGGAAAAAGTACCAGGTTGTTTCTTCTGGCTGGGTTCAGGTAACCCTGAAAAGGGAGCTGTCCACCCATGGCACAGTCCGCTCTTCAGGATCGATGAGGATTGTCTCTCCATTGGAGCCGCCACTCTCGCCCAGACTGTAATAAATGCAATAACGGAACTATCAGAAAAAGAAGAATAGAGAAATCCTGAACTGAACTGTAAGGAGTTTTTTGATGGACAGAACAATCATTACTGGTGAAATGCTGGAAAATGTAAAGGCCTTTCACGGGCACTGGTGCCCCGGTCTGGCTATCGGGATCAGGGCTTCAGAAATGGCCCTTGCCAGGCTGGGACATTCATCGGATGAAGATATCGTCGCACTTGCAGAAACCGACTTTTGTGGAGTTGATGCCGTTCAATACCTGACAGGCTGTACCCTTGGCAAGGGTAATCTTGTGATTAAAGAATACGGCAAGGCTGCTTTCAGTTTTTACAGAAGAAGTGACGGGAAGTCTTTTCGAATTATTCTTGAAACTTCTGAAAATCTCTCAAAAGAAATAGATGGTTATGCCGATATCGGTCACCATGAAAAGGCAGCACAGATTCTAAAAGTGCCCCTGGATAAACTGTTCAGGATAAAAGACACTAACGAACCTGAACCACCTTATGCTTTCCTGGATTCCAACGTGACCTGCAGTGAATGTGGTGAACCCTTTATGGAGACAAAAGCCCGACTTTACAGAGGACAAATACTCTGCATTCCGTGCTTTGAAAGAGTTATGCAGCATAGATAGAATGGTTTTCAAGGGCTATTCAGGCAGGGCAAGCCAATAAAAAGCCTGCCGTGCCTGAATAAAATTTAAGCAGAAGACATAATATTTTTTCTAATAATACCTTCCACAACATCCAGATGTTCAACAATCTCTTTTTTTGCTCTTACGCTATCTCTGGCAATAATGGCTTCCATTATTTTTTTATGGCCCTCATTTGACCTTTGAGCAGTGTCATCTGTGGAAAAAAGATTTTCCATCAGTTTTGTCTCAAATGTAAGTTTCCATATTGCCGAAATAACTTCGGTTAGAACATCATTTTTTGAAATAGCCGCTATAGTTTCATGAAATTTAAGATTGGCATCCAGAAATAGGGCTTCATCGTTTTGGACCTCCACAAGACGCCTGTAAGCATCTTCAAGTAACGTTTCCTCCTCTTGAAGGATTCTATTAGCTGCCAGTTCAACAATATCAACCTCAATAAATTTTCTTGCCTCGTAAATTTCAATTGCCGAGAACTGCTTGATGAGATGGCTTACAAGAAAATGGTCTGAAAGCATATTACTGTTGGACCCCAGGAACAAACCCTCACCAGGACGAATGTCGAGAATACCCATGAATTGAAGAACCCTCAGAGCCTCTCGCAGGGAAGATCTGCTCACCTGAAGTTGCTCTGCCAGAACCCTTTCAGCAGGTAATTTGTCGCCAGGTCTTAATTCTCCGGAAAGGACCTTGTCATTAATCTGCGCAATTATCATTTCGGAGACAGTGTTTTTCTTAATGAACTGAAACAATACGTACACCACTTTTCCATCTGGTCCCAGACACACGATGTTTCACTTTTAAACTCGTAAAGTATCTCAACTGACCTGTTTATAGCCAGGTGCCAGGTCTTTTCATCTGTCAAGTACCTTGTGTGCTATGTCTTTGAACTCATCAAGGGTCAAAAGACCAGATTTCTCAAAGGCCTTCTTCTTGATCATTCCAACCATCTCAAGCTTCTTGTCGTTGTCATCTGTCTGCATTCCTATCATATCAAGATAAACATCAACTGACGGGATGCCGCTCATCTTGCCTATGGTAACCTGTGCATCGGGATGACCCGTAAGGCTGTAAAGATAGGGCGCAAGCTCAAGGGGCGAGTCCTTTGCCGCATTCTTGAACCAGCCTGCTACTATTCCTGACTCTATGTTGGATATGTCATCCCCGACGATGCCCCTGTTCTGGCGAACTTTCAAACCGGAGATCTCCCTCAGGTACTGGGAAAGGGGATAGATCTTCTCGTAATTAAGTCCCGTATCTACTCCGTACATGGTAAGAAGTGCC
>CAZFJG010000190.1:0-2168 GCA_964519285.1 uncultured Synergistales bacterium
TTTTTTCAACTTGTTACTTCGTTCGCGTCTGCCGTGGGCTGTGGAAGACAAATTTTTTGGATAGGTTTGGTTGTGGGTGGCTTTTTGAGCGACTTGGCAGTGTTTATGGTTGATAGGGTTGGCATTATTCAATCACGTTTACAATTTCATTCATTTTATACAAGTTAGGCAGGAATCTTGACTTGATTCTAAACTGGCTACGCTTCTTAATTTTAGGTTTAGTTGATATGTTTTCAAGTTTAATCCCCGGGTCATAATAAATATTTCCTAAAGCCATTTGAGAAAGAAATAATTGGAAATCAGTTCCTGTACCAAGAATCACATTATTGCCATATTTGTATTTTCTATCTCCGGTTATAATTGATTGGGAAGGGACATAACATGCTTTATCATGTTTTCTATTCCAGTGTAAAAGTATTGAGGAAAAACTCCACGAAGCAGTTTCATTTTCATTTTTGTCAATTAATGCAATTTTGCCATTTGTGTTTCTAATTTTTCCACTTTCCTGGTCAAATCCAATCAATCTCATTTCTAATTGAGTTGTGGGATGAATTTCTCCTGATTTGTGTATTCCCCCGAAATTTAATCTGTCGGGTCTTCCTTTTTTATCAGGATAACCATAAGTCCTTACAAAATAATCTGCACCGTGAGTTTTATAAATTCCACCTGTTGGTTCCGGAGTCATAAGTGTTATTACAGCAGAGTTTATTCGGTCAAAATTCGATATGCCAAATTGTTTTATTTCCCATCCCATAAAGTCAGGTTCTGAATATCCATTTGGCGTTATTCCTAACTCAGCTTCCAAAGTATAACCTCCACGATTAGATACTCTACTTTTGAAAACGGAATTCATTGTGATACTTTAAGAACTCAACGTCTGGTAAGAATCTTGACGGTAATACAATTTCCTTATCTTGATATTGCAAAAAATATTTATCGAGAGTTTCTGTTTTTTTCTGCTTCAATAAAACATTTGAAACTTGTATTTTGTAATCAGGGGTTATTGTAATTAAACCATTTTCAAAAGCCTTATCATGCAAAGCATTAATAGCAATTCCATTTCTTGGATTTAATCTGTTCTTTTCATCTTCACTCCATGGTTTAATATGTCCAGCTATTAACAATTCACTTTGACTTAGACCAGTTATACAGCAGGTGTTATTGTATGATGCGAGTATAGAACTCCGAAAAAATGATTGATTTACCCTTACTTTAACCATTTTTTCTCTGCTTTTTCCTATAGGTAAATTTTTTAAATCTATTTTGGAGATATTCTCAATAGGTTTATTTTCAATTTTCGCAAGAAGTTTTTCACTTTCATATGGTAAATCTTCCCAATTTTTGTAAAATTCCTCCCAAATTATTTTATCCAACTTGCTTGCATTAGATGCACCTTTAATCCCCCTGGCTTTGAGACTTGGGTCTAGGCTCGCAAAATTAACCAATTTGTAAGCTACTGAACTAGGGGTTCTATTAATTAATTCTGATAAGTGAATTACTTCAGGATTGAGCCTATGTAACCTGCCAAATGGTAATTTGCAATACAAGTTAATTGCTAAAATAAGTTCTTCTCGTGTCCATAACCGTTGTCCTTTTTTCATTAGATATCTTCTTGAGTTACGAATTTAGAATTACATTTTTCGTCCAAGCAACGATGAACTTGTGCTTTTTCAGGTAAATAATATAAATCAATCATTATTTCAGTTCTACTTCCACAGTTTGGACAAGTTACTGGTTGGTCGCTATAAGTATAAACTTCTTTCATTTCTTGCATGGGGTTTTATTTATGCAGCAAGCTGAGTTAGGGTTTGAAGTGGCAGCCTTTGTTTTGCAGTTTTCCTGCGTTGTGTATCGTTCAGGGTATCATAGCTCCACTCAATAGTAAAAGTATCAGGAATAACAGTCCCACTTGTAAAAGAGCTTGAAGGCATCATATTCCTTAGGAGTTCAAACGATGAAAAAAGGGAGATAGTTATATTATAAAAAAGGATGCTAAAAGGCCTTTCATTAAAATATTTTCTTAAAACCTTTTTTAATATCATATTACGTCTTGATTTCAAATTTTAAACAAAGATTTATCACTATTTAAGTTTTTTGCAATTTTCTTAAATAGCAGAGTCTGTTATTTAAGAAAATTGTCGTTTATTTAAATTCCTATTTTACTTGAG
>CAZFJG010000191.1:0-2151 GCA_964519285.1 uncultured Synergistales bacterium
GGTCGAGTAGGTCAGGGAGATTACTCTCCCTTTCCCCTCTAAGAACCGTACATGAAAGTTTTCCTTCATACGGCTCAAGCACTCAAAAGACTACCGTAGTAATCCGGTCATCAGTTTGTAATGGCTAATTGTCGCTGTTTAGTAAGCCCACGCTTTTTTCTTTCCCTCAAGTAACTTTCCCATGCCTTATCGTAAGGATTTGAAAGACTCTTTATTTTGATGTGCCTAATAATCTTAGTCGCATCGAAAAGAGGAAGTTCAAAAGTTTGCTTTCTATCAGTTGCCGAGAATACCCAGTGTCGGTTTCCTTTGGTTTTAAAGTATTTGGCTTTAATCCAATGGGCACCTTTCTTGGGATGTCTTCGTTTAGCCCATTTCCACAATAGTTTGTAAACTTTGTTATCCAATAATGAAAAGGTTTGTTTGGCAGCAGAGTGTCGGAAGAAGTTGGCCCATCCAGTGATTTTTGGTGTAATCATTCGGATAAGTTCTTCTTGAGACACAGCTTTATGGTTTGTAACACACTCGCTTATATTCGTAAAAATACCTTTTACCGAATCTTTACTGGGTGTGGTAAGGCATTTATGCTTGTACTTGCGCACATTGAATCCAAGGAAGTCGAAGCCTTCCCGGATGTGTGTAACCCTGGTTTTCTCTTCTGATAGTTTCAGTCCTCTGTCGGCAAGAAACTTGCTGATGAGCGGTTTAATCTCTTGTTCGAGATATTCGCTGTTGCTACATGTAACCACAAAGTCGTCGGCATAACGGACGAAGTTTATTTTATGTGGGTTACTGTTTGGTCTATGGTGAGCGTGACGGTTGATAATTTTTTCCAACCCATCAAGTACCATGTTGGCAATTATTGGCGAAATGATACCACCTTGAGGAGTTCCGCTTTCAGTTGGGAACCAGTGTTTCTTTTCCATATAGCCAGCTTTGAGCCATTGGTTCAGAACCTTTTTGTTTACAGGGATATGTTGCAATATCCATTGGTGCGAAATGTTATCGAAACATCCTTTGATGTCTGCTTCAAGAATCCATTCAGCCGATTTACGTTGACAAAGCACATTATGACATTGAACAATAGCATCAGCACACGAACGTTTTGGTCTAAACCCGTAAGAATTGGGGTCTGCCGTGGTTTCTGCGATAGGTTCAAGACCAAGTTTGAACAAGGCTTGTATAGCCCTGTCCCTAATTGTCGGAATGCCAAGGTGCCTTAGTTTTCCGTTCTTCTTGGGAATAGATTTTCGCTTTAATGGTTTTGCTTTGTACCCTTTGATGGATAATTGTTTGATAGCTTTCCATTTCTTTTGTGGTGTATTCCATAGTATTTTATCAACGCCGCAGGTTTTTCTGCCTTTATTGGTAGTTACCCTTAGAATAGCCATCAGCTTCCCGTAGAACGAACGGGTAAGCAGGAAAAAGAGAGCTTTAGCTTTGTGAAAATGTTTTGCTTTGACGGCCTTTACGATACGCGCTTGCAGTGACTTAACTGCACGTGTAACTTTGTCCCATTTAATGGAACACCAAGTTGTCCATGTTGTTTCGGATGCACATCCACTTCCGGGTGGATTCATTTGCGTTTTCCTCATTGAAAGTCTTACTGTAAATTTCTCGTAAAAGAGTACCATAACAGAAGTGGGCATATCCGTTGTATTACACAGCGGCATTAGCTTTCTCTGTTGTTCCTTTACCCGTACCTTATTGTACTTTCCTTACGGAGAGCCTAACCTACAATTGATGGTAAAAGTACGGGCTTACCAAGTTCCACTTACATAACAAACCGGGTTAGGTTCTGTCTCTTTGCCGGGGGATTCGTTATCCATGTAACAGAAACCGCAAAGCCTGTTAACTATACCCCTTACCTTTTGGTCATAGCGTATCATCGCCTTTCGCTATTCTCACGTCACGACATTTATTGACAGTTTACATCCGTTAACCATACCGGTTAAGCCTAACACCTCCATGGTTTGCCGATACCATGCCAGGTTTCCCTCACGGGAATCCTTTATAGGTTATATTGTCTGGACAGCTTCGCACAAACCAGTTACCCGGTATGCACGTGTCCATAGGCTACTTGTGATGGAACACAAGGTTTAATCATTCAATGAACGTTAAACAGTTATTGTAAGCGACTTCTTGTCGCAC
>CAZFJG010000192.1:0-2127 GCA_964519285.1 uncultured Synergistales bacterium
AACCTTACCGAGACGGCCTACGAGCTTCATCATGTCAGGGGTTGCGATGGCAGAGTCAAAATCGAACCAACCACCCTGGATCTTCTGAACCATGTCTTCTCCACCCACAAAATCGGCTCCGGCTTCCTCTGCCTCTTTCATCTTTTCACCCTGGGTGATAACGAGAACTTTCTTTGTTATACCTGTTCCGTGAGGAAGAACGATGGTGCTTCTTACCTGCTGATCAGCGTGTCTTGGATTGACACCAAGCCTGAAATGCATCTCGATGCTCTCGTCAAACTTTGCAGTTGCAACTTCACTTACCAGATCAACGGCTTCCCGAAATCCATAAGTTTTTGAAGAATCAACCTTTTTTGCTATCTCCTGATATCTTTTGCTTTTCTTTCCCATGATTTTCCTCCTTGTGGTTCAAACGGGCCAGAGACCCTCCCACCAGTTGTGTTTATTGATCCTGAGCTATGTCAGTCGGTTATCTCTATGCCCATTGATCGGGCAGTGCCCTCGATCATTCTCATCGCCGCTTCAACTTCATTTGCGTTGAGGTCTTCTTTCTTCAGCTCGGCTATCTCTCTTACCTTGTCCCTCTTTACCTTGGCGACCTTTACCTTGTTGGGCTCTCCTGAAGCGCTTTCAAGTCCGGCTGCTTTCTTGAGCAGAACACTTGCAGGAGGGGTCTTGGTTATGAAGGTAAAACTTCTGTCAGCGTAAACTGTAAGGATAACAGGAATTATCATGCCTGGCTGATCGGAAGTCTTAGCGTTGAACTGCTTACAGAACTCCATAATGTTTACGCCGTGCTGTCCAAGTGCTGGTCCTACCGGAGGTGCTGGAGTTGCCTTTCCGGCCGGCAGCTGCAACTTGATCTGCCCTATAACTTTCTTTGCCATTAGCCTTTATCTCCTCTCATTGCTGTTGATACAATTTTTTAACTTAATCTCAAAAACCGGATTTGTTGCTTATAGTTTCTCAAGCTCCATGTAGTCGGTCTCTACAAGGGTCTCCCTTCCAAAAACGGTAACAGAGAACTTAACCTTACCCTTCTCTGCATTTATATCGACCACAGGGCCAACCTGACCTTCGAAGGGACCGCTTTTGACCTTGACTATGTCTCCGGCCTTGAGACTTATCTCGTACCTTGGTTTTGCATGATCCTGACCGATCTTGCTCATGAGTTCCTTTACTTCCCTGTTATTGAGAGGGATAGGGTGGTTTCCTGCCCCTACAAAACCCGTAACTCCCGGCGTATGACGGACCACGTACCAGGACTGGTCTTCAAGTATCATCTCCACCAACACGTAGCTGGGGTAGAGTTTCCTGGTAACCTTTTTCTTTTTGCCGTCCTTGACGAAAACCTTTTCTTCAATAGGAACAAGGACATTGAAGATCTGGTCTTCCATGCCCATGGTCGCTATTCTCTGTTCCAGGTTCGCCTTTACACGGTTCTCATAACCGGCATAAGTCTGGACGATATACCACTTACGTTCAGAACTTGCTTCCATACTTTGAAGGGGACCCTGGAGCGGTCCCCTCACCTCCCCACAAATCGGATGTCTTTTCCCGATGACATCCGGCTATATCAATCTGGAGAATACCCCGGTTAGCGCCAGGTCCACAATTCCAAGATAGGCTGCTACTATCAGGGTAAACGCTATTACTATTAAAGTAGAATACCAGACCTGCTGTCGGCCTGGCCATGTTACTCTCTTTAATTCGGCTTTTGCTTCTTTAATGAAGCTGAGGATCTTTTTCAACCTCGGCCTCCTATCTCAGAACTCTTTTAGCGTCTGAATAAATTATGGCAGGCCCGGCAGGACTTGAACCTGCAACCCCCGGTTTTGGAGACCAGTGCTCTGCCAATTGAGCTACGGACCTGCGAGCAGGGTACATTCTACACTACTTGGTTTCTTTGTGCAAGGTGTGTTTCTTGCAAGAATTGCAATATTTACTTAACTCGAGTTTTCCTTTTACGTTTTTCTTGTTAACGGAGGTAATATAGTTCCTCCGTTTACATTCAGTACACTGTAATCCGACGTGATCTGCCATTAAAATCCACTCCTGCCAGTTATATTCAGTTATTTACTCAAGGATCTCGGTGACGACACCAGCACCGACTGTATGTCCACCTTC
>CAZFJG010000193.1:0-2080 GCA_964519285.1 uncultured Synergistales bacterium
ACGTGGGAGTAGCCCTGCTGGCAGTTCTGAACTCTGCAAGGACCATTGGTCTTGCAAAGTCCCTTAAGAGATAATAATTATTTTTTGGAGGTTTGATCATGGCAGATAAAACAAGAGTTCTTTTCGTATGTGGTCAGAACACTGCCCGCAGCCAGATAGGCGAAGCTTTCATGAATCTTCTCGGGGAGGGCCGTTTTTTTGCCGAGAGTGCGGGTCTTGAACCTGGCCCTGGAGTTAATCCCCTTGCAGTGGAGGTTATGAAAGAAATTGGTATTGACATTTCCGGTAATCCGGTTAACAGTATTCTGGAGTTTTATAATGAAGGCAGAAGTTATGACTATGTAATAGCTGTATGTGACGAGGCAAAAGCCGCAAGGTGTCCGATCTTCCCTGGACAGCACGAGAAAATAAACTGGCCCTTTGACGACATAGGTGCTTTTACCGGAGAGCGGGCAGAAAAGGTCGCAAAGGCGAGGCTCGTTCGGGATCAGATCAAAGCAGCGGTGGAAAAATTTATTGAGTCCCATTAAAACAGAAAGGAAGCTGATCGCATGTCATGGTTGGAAAAGGGCGGAAACGAGACAGTCTGTTACTGCAAAAATGTAGATAAAATGAAGATACTTTCAGCAATAACCCTTCAGGGAGCGAAAACCCTGGATGATATCAAAAGACTTACAGGTGCCGGAACAGGGGAGGACTGTAAAAATACTCATCCCGAGGGTAGATGCTGCCATTCTGATATCCAGGAGATACTTGACCTCTATGTCCCGATTTTCGAGGATATGCAAAAGGGGCACGGATCATGCGAGGGAGACTGCAGTTCATGTAATGGCTGTGATGACCAGTAATTAATGAACTCCGGATGAAAATGTTTTTTTCCGGGGAAGGGACAGCAAGAGATGAACAATAAACTGAAACCAGCCATTTTGTCTTTATCCCTGCTGACGGTAATGGCAGGTACCGCAGTATCACCCTCTTTAGGGGTGATAGCGGATGCTTTTCCCGAAAGCCCTTCCCTTTTCATTCAGATGGTGGTATCTCTTCCTGCCCTTGTTATAATTCCTTCTCTTTTTATTGCCTCACGGCTTGCAGAGATATTCACAAGGCGCCAGGTAATTTTTGCAGGTCTTTTTGTCTATATCGCCGGAGGAATGGCAGGTGGCCTTGTAAACAGTATAGGGATGCTGCTTTTTTCCAGGGCTGTTCTTGGAGTGGGAGTGGGGCTTGTGATGCCTTTTTCCACGTCTCTTATCTCCGACTTTTTTGAGGGAGAGGAAAGATCCAGGCTGATGGGTCTTTCAAGCTCCTCTAACATGCTCGGAGGGCTGGTAGCCCTTCTGCTTTCAGGAGTCCTTGCTGATATAAGCTGGCGGTTACCTTTCTTTATCTATCTTTTCGCCATTCCAGTTTTTCTTCTAAACTTGAAATATCTTCCCGAGCCGCCGCCGGATAAATTGCCCGGAGTTAAAGATGCAAAGCTTCCTTTTCGGGTATATTACCTCGCAGCAGGAATGTTCGCTCTCAATTTGACTTTCTTTGTCCTGCCTCCGACAATAGCTCTTTTTATAAAGGAAAACTCCCTTGGCAGTCCCGAAATGACAGGTGTTGCCATCTCCTTTTCCCCTCTGGCGGGATTTGTTGCCGGAGCCTTTCTGAGAAAGACCATGAACCTTACTGGCCGTTATCATGTCCCCCTTATGCTTTTCGTAATGGGCTCGGGTTTCCTTCTGCTCCATTTTTCAACAGTGATAGTAATGGTTTTTGCCGGAAACGGGCTTGTGGGCTTTTCGAACCGCTCTCTTTATCCCAGGGTCTTTAACATGGCAACTGAGGGCGTCTCGAGGGAACAGTCCGTTAAAGTCACAGCTACGCTGAGTTCAATGGTATACCTGGGACAGTTCCTTTCCCCCCTTTTCATAAACTTTCTGGGCCACCTTTTCGGCAATCCCTCACTTCGGTTCAACTACATGGTAGTAGCTGCAATCCTTTTTGCAGGCGCGCTAATTTTTCCCCTGTGGGGTTTGATAACCCTTAAAGATCACAAGTGATTTTTTCAGTTTTGTGATAATACTATCTTACT
>CAZFJG010000194.1:0-2078 GCA_964519285.1 uncultured Synergistales bacterium
GAAGAGTACCGCCGGCCCAGGGGAATATGTAGCCCAGTGCCGAGGTCATGGAGTCAAGGAAATTTGCTCTTCTGTAAGGATGAATGTTCATGCTCTTACCGATATCGGAAACAAATGGGGCGGCTAGGATCTCAGCTGCTGTATTAATTGTAATCAGCGAGTTTAATACTCCCACAAGTCCCCACATGGCTATCTCAGCCCTTCTGGCTACACCCTGGATCTTTTCTGTGGCAAATTGCCTTATCCTTTCCATGGTTCCACCCAGACTGATAAGGTGACCTGCCGCTACAATCAAAAGAATCAAAATAGCCATGGAAACATAACCCAGGATCCCGTCAGCTATTGCACCCTGAACCTCACCGGCCTCAAAATTGAACCGGAGAATATCTCCGAGAGTACCAAGACCAAAAATTGGGATAAGCACTATTGCAGAAATGATACCCCAGCTCAGGGAAGTAAGAAGGTGGTGACCCCTGAAAGCAAGGAACAATACTATAGCGAAGGGGATAAGAAGAACAAGTCCACCAGGCTTACCTACAGACTGTGCAGCAACGTTGGTAACCTCGTCTACACCACCCCCGCCACCAAAGATGGCAAAAGCTATAGTTGCTGGTATTGCAGCTGCTATGGCATATCTAAAACGGGATTTAACAACCCCGATAAGATCCGTTTCCTGTGTAACAGCTGAAACGATGGTTGTATCTGAAACAGGAGCAAGATTATCACCAAAAGCAGCTCCGCTGAGTATTGCACCGAGCAGTATAACCGGATGGGAACCCATTACGATTCCGGCAGGATACATGAGCATGCTGAATGCCACTGTTGTACCGTAACCTGTTCCTACTGCAGTTGCAAAAAGAGCTGCCAGAAGGAATGTTACAACAGTAAACATTGATCCCTTAACTCCAGTCGCAAATCCCAGCCAGACAAGACCCTCTACAAGCCCTCCTGCCTGCAGGACTGAAGCGAGGGTACCTGCCCAGAACCATGCTATGATAGCAACTACGCCTACCGTCTGGGTCATTCCTTCGAAAACACCCTGGGCATAATCTTTCCATTCACTTTCACAGAGGAAAAGACCTATAGCAAGTCCTATAGTGGCACCTACTACCAGTCCATTCTCTGTAACAACATCCATTACGCTTAGTAACACCGCCCAGAACATGAAAAACAACATAGGAATCGCAGGCCCGATATGTCCAAACCTGAATTTCAGTTCCGTTACAGTATCGCCACCCTGATTCTGATTCTGGTTCTGAGTTTCCGGTTTTGTGTTTTCCGTTACCATGATATCCCCCCTGATTCATGTAATATGATATTTGATAATGAGATCTGTCTCCCCCCTGCAGTGTCCTCATTCTACAAATACCCCGTACTCAGGTCAAAAAGTATGCATTATTCTGAGATGCTGACCTGATACTCTATTTACCGAACTTCCCAAGTATATCCAGAACTGTATCTATATCATGTGCAGTATGATCTGCATTTATCTGGAATCTTATCTCCTCGTCTCCTGCCGGAACTACTGGATAGTTCAGCCCGGTAGCAAGAACTCCGTTGTCTTTGAGCCATTTCACAAGTTCTGCTGTCTTTTCTGTATCCCTGACCATCAAAGGAACAACTGGATGATCACCCTCAATTATCTCGAATCCCAGATCCTTGAGCCCTTTTTCAAAACGTTTTGTCATTGCCCTCAAATGTTCAAGGATCTGTTTACCTTCATCACTGTCAAGTATATCCACTGCCCTCTTGGCTGCAGCAGCCTCTCCTGGTGTTACTGGATTCGAATATATGTACATCGGTGCATTTTCCCGCAAATATGTAATGACAGTGTCCGATGATGTCACATAACCACCATTTACCCCGAAAGCCTTTCCGAGAGTTCCCACAAGAACATCCGCTCTGGTACCTGTATACTCTTCAGTCCCTCTTCCCGTAGGGCCAAAATCTCCGACTCCATGAGAATCATCAACAATAAGCAAAGCCCCTTCAGGAAACCTATCATCATAACTGTTCACAAGTTCCTGAATCTTTGCGAGCGGCGCATGGTCTCCCCGCATACTGAATATACCGTCGGT
>CAZFJG010000195.1:0-2073 GCA_964519285.1 uncultured Synergistales bacterium
TTTGTACCTTCCCTGCAGGGGGTGCATTTACCGCAGGATTCCCTCTGGGTGAACTCGAGGAAGAACTTTGCCACGTCCACCATGCAGTTGTCCTCGTCCATTACGACAAGTCCGCCTGAACCCATGATGGCCCCAACTGCTGCGAGGGATTCGTAACTTACGGGAATATCAAGGTGCTCCTCAGTGAGACATCCCCCTGAAGGCCCGCCTATCTGGACAGCCTTGAACTTCTTTCCGCCCAGTATGCCTCCGCCTATGTCGTAGACAATCTCCCTGAGGGTTATTCCCATGGGGACCTCCACAAGTCCGGTGTGGTTGACCTTCCCGGTGAGGGCGAAGACCTTGGTGCCCTTGGATTTCTCCGTACCCATGGATGCGAACCAGGAACCGCCTCTTCTCATGATGTGGGGGACATTGGCCCATGTTTCAACGTTGTTTATGTTTGTAGGCTTGCCCCAGAGTCCCTTGTTGGCAGGGAAGGGAGGACGTGGACGGGGCATGCCCCTGTGGCCCTCGATGGAGGCCATCAGCGCAGTCTCTTCTCCGCATACAAAGGCTCCGGCTCCTTCCTTGACGTGAAGGGTGAGGGAGAAGTCGGTTCCCATTATGTTTTCTCCGAGAAGTCCGTATTCCTCGGCCTGTTTTATGGCGTTTTTCAGTCGCTTTATCGCAAGGGGATACTCGGCACGGCAATAGATGTAACCCTCACAGGCTCCCATGGCATAGGCGCCTATGGCCATTCCCTCGAGTACCGTGTGGGGATCTCCCTCGAGAATGGAGCGGTCCATGAATGCTCCCGGGTCTCCCTCGTCTGCGTTGCAGATAATGTACTTGTGATCTCCCTTGGACCTGGCGCAGAAACTCCACTTGAGACCTGTAGGAAATCCGCCGCCGCCGCGGCCTCTAAGGCCTGAGGTCTTCATCTCCTCTACAACGTCCTCGGGCTTCAGCTCTGTAAGGGCCTTGGCAAGGCCGGCATATCCGTCCCTTGCTATATATTCCTCTATATTGTCGGGATTTATGTATCCGCAGTTGGAAAGAGCTACACGTTCCTGTTTGCCGTAGAAGGGTATTTCCTTGTAATTGGGGATGTGGGGAACTTCATCTCCTTTATAAAGAAGCCGTTCAACTATCCTTCCCTTGTAGAGGTGTTCCTCGGCTATCTCCTTGACGTCTTCTGCCTTGACCCTGCAGTAGAAAGTGCCTTCCGGGTAGATCACCACTATGGGTCCCATCTCGCACATTCCGTGACAGCCTGTGGGTACTACCAGTATCTCCTTATCGAGGCCCTTTTCGGAGAGCTCTTTTTTGAAAGCTTCCATAACCTCATTAGAGCCGCTTGAGACACAGCCCGTTCCTCCGCAGATCAGCACGTGGGATCTGTAAATAGGCATATTCATATCCCTCCTAATCTGCCCTGCCAACGGCCAGGTCTTCTACTATTCTGCCGTTGACAACGTGTTCTGCTATGATCCTCTGGACATCTTCCCTGCTGACGTTACCGTAGGTTATGCGCTCCTTGCCGGAGATTATAACGTCCACCAGAGGTTCCTTCTGGCACATGCCGATGCATCCCGTTGTCTGTACGGATACATCCTTTATGCCTCGCTTCTGAAGTTCTTTCATTATCTCGTTCATGATCTCCCGGGCTCCTGCAGCTATGCCGCATGTGCCCATGCCCACCACTATGGTCTTCTCGGTGGCACTACGGGTGGATGTGAGATCTCCACAGGAGTCCTTTATCTTTCTCAGGTCCTCAAGGTTTTTGATCTTGTTAACCATTGCCCCTCCTCCTTACTCGAACTGGTCGAGAATGCCCTGGATCTTGTCAGGGGTCAATCTGCCGAATGTCTGGTCGTTGATCATCATTACAGGGGCCAGTCCGCATGCCCCGAGACAGGCTACCGGTTCTATGGTGAACCGGAGATCTTCGGTGGTTTCGTTCTCTCCTATACCGGTGATCTCCTTTACCTTCTCAAGGATCTTGAGGCTGCCCCTTACGTGACAGGCCGTGCCCCTGCAGACCCGTATAACATACCTTCCCCTCGGTTGCAGGTGAAACTGGGCATAGAA
>CAZFJG010000196.1:0-1977 GCA_964519285.1 uncultured Synergistales bacterium
CAGATTCATTAATAACCACCCCGAAAAATATAAAGAACACTCTTAAATAAAAGTTGATATTTCTTCAAGAGATTTTTTAGAGATAACCGGCACTCTCGCTTCCTCATCTGGATACCCTGTAACAAGGATCATAAAGGGCTGCTCGTATGAGGGCCGCCCAAGCAGTTCATTGAGGAACCTTGGGTCACTCGGAGTATAGGTCAGTGAAACCAGACCGGCATTGTGGACAGCTGTAATGAGCATTCCCGCAGCTATTCCCACCGACTGGGTCACATAATAGTGGGGGATCTTTTCTCCTTCGGGTGACAGAGAGTAAGGCTGGGCAAAAATGGCTATCAGGCATGGAGCTGTCTCCAGAAAGGGTTTTGATGCATTGGTCCCCAGATGTTTGAGAGCCTTTCCCCAGGCCTGTTCAGCCTGCTTTCGATAGAACTCCCGCTCGCCTTCTTCCGCAGCTTCCCGGATCTTCTTCTTGACCTCTCCATCAAAGACAGCTACAAAATGCCATGGTTGCCTGTTAGCGCCGCTGGGTGCAGTGGAAGCTGTCTTTATACAGTTTTCAATGACCTCCATTGGGATAGTCCTGTCCGAAAAAGATCGCACGGACCTTCGACCTTTCAAGCTTTCAAAGAAAAGAGATGCCCTTTGGATCATATCTTCCTGTGTATATTCCCGGTAATTCCTCAAAGGATGAAAACCTTTATCCTGTTCACTCAATATATCCATCTCCTCGCGGATCGCATTTAATGAATAATTATACAGGATAAAATTTTCAGATCCTAAAGTGAGTACAGATATCACGTTTGTGCCATGGATCTACTGGCATAACTCTCACTTCTTTGAAAAAGCTCTCCATCTTTCCAGGAACAGCATTTACAAATTCCCTGTAATGGCATGAACACCGGAAACCTGTTCCCTGAGAAAATAATTCTAAATGGTTTAAGGATAGATATTCCATATTTGGGTAAGTATTCATTCACTTCACTTATTCATTGTGATAACATATAGGAAAGAAACCAATTATATCAGTATAGGAGTGGATTTCATGAAATCTCCTTTCCCAAGGATCATGGGTATAGGTACAGCTGTTCCTGAGAACAGGTTTGAACAGGACAGGGTAAAAGAACTGGCAGGGGATTTCTTTAACGGTCATCTTCCGAACCTGGCCAGGTTCCTGCCGGTCTTTGACAATACCCTTATCAGGACCAGGTATTTTGTTCGGGAAGTGGAATGGTATTTGAAATCCCATACCTTTGCGGAAAAAAATGATGTTTTTCAGAAAACAGCCCTTGAACTGGCCGTGAAGGCTTCAAAGAAAGCAATCAGCCAGTCTGGGGTGGATCCAGCTGATATTGATGGAGTAGTTTTCGTATCATCCACGGGGATTGCCACGCCTTCCTTAGACTCATATCTTATGCAGGAACTTGATATTTCAAGGAATGCTGCCCGTATGCCTATCTGGGGGATCGGCTGTGCGGGAGGAGTCTCGGGACTTGCCCGGGCAGCGGAGATGGTTAAGGCACGGAACAGTGTCGCTGTTCTCCTGGTTTCGGTAGAAGTCTGCAGCATAAGTTTTCAGATGGAAGACAAAAGCCTTTCCAATCTCGTGGGCACAAGTCTTTTTGCCGATGGCGCAGCGGCGGTTGTGGTAGGTCCGGGTAATAGGGGAATGGAGATAATGGGATCTCATAGCAGACTCTTTGACAATACTGATTACATGATGGGTTGGGAAATTCTGGACTCAGGACTCAAGGTGATATTTTCAAAAGAAATACCCGGATTTGTCCTTAACGGGGTAAGCGGAATAATGGAAGAGTTCTGTGATTCCTTTGGGATCAGCCGCCATGATGTAAGAAACTTTGTGATGCATCCTGGTGGCCCCAGAGTTCTCGAAGCCTATGAGAAGGGACTTGAAATTGAAGGAGATAAACTGTCTTCCGCATATAAAGTACTTGCAGATTACGGCAACATGTCCAG
>CAZFJG010000197.1:0-1962 GCA_964519285.1 uncultured Synergistales bacterium
AATACCAGAATTGCAATGGTGAGCATCAGACAGAAAAGCAGAATTTTCTGTGTCCGTTCCATCCATGCTATAAAACCTGAACCATTAGAATTACCAAGCAAATTTATCCCTCCCTGAATTTAAAATAATTAAAACTTATGGTGCTTCTGTCCAGGAATCTTTATAAAATGCCAAAAAAGATTGTGAACAGTTTAACTTTATCCCTTGTTCATAACATCCTACATTCGGATGTTATGAACTTCTGTTATAATAATTTCAAGAATACATACTGTCAAATTATTCAACCTGATTTATAATGTATACTTACTATGATTATTTTTATTTGAATTCAAGAAAAGGTGATTTAAATTGATCAAACCAGCAAACAGAAACACTCTTTACAGAGATGTAATCAAACAGATGGTAGGAGCAATAAAAGAAGGGATGTGGTCTCTTGGGGAAAAGATTCCAAGTGAACTCGAACTGGCTGAAACATTTCAGGTAGGAAGAAACAGCATTCGAGAAGCTACAAAGTCCCTTGCTGTTTTTGGAATACTCGAATCAAAACCCGGACAGGGAACCTTCGTTGCAAAAGATGCATTGCGAAAGATCACTAACACGGAACTGTCTAACTACATTACCAAAGAATCTTCCTGGGTAGAATTAATGCAGATAAGGATACTTCTGGAAAGCCAGAACGCTTATTGGGCAGCAGAAAGGGCCACTCAGGGAAATATAGAAGAACTTGAAGCTGTTATGGAATCCAGCATGGATATTGAGGAAAAGGTCCACCCGAGAACTGACGAAGACCTTCATTATCATTCTGAATTTCATGAAACTATTGCAAGGATCGGCGGCAACAAGCTGGCCCTGAGGTTACTTCGGTCCATTCGAAGCGAGATCGATGCACAGAGACATGAATATCTTGATCTAAACAATGAAGACTGGGATAAAATGATGGTTGAACACAAACAAATAGTAAAGCTCATAAAAGAACACAAAGCAGATGAAGCACAAGAGCTTATGAAAGAACATCTCAAATACGGGCTTGAAAAATTGATCAAGAAATAATATGCACACTAATCTTATATCCTGCTTCTTATTGGGAAAGTATGATTCTGGGAGTGCTTCAATATGAAAAAACAGACTTATTCAATTTTTTTTAATTCTCCCCTGGGAATAATAGAAATAACAGGTGATGATTCTTCCGTTTCAGGAATAGATTTTGTCGATGAAAACATGGATGATCTTCCTGAAAATTCCGAATCTCCTGCCTTGAGTAAATGTGCCAGCCAACTCGAAGAATATTTCTCAGGAAAGAGAAAAACCTTCGATGTACCTCTGAAACTCGACGGCACAACTTTTCAGGAAAAAGTCTGGGAAGCTCTCAAAGAAATACCCTATGGCGAGACCCGCTCTTACCAGGACATAGCCATAATGACAGGAAATCCCAGAGCCGTAAGGGCCGTTGGAGGTGCCAACAACAAAAACCCTGTAGGAGTTATAGTGCCCTGTCACAGGGTTATTGGAAAGGACGGTTCCCTGACAGGTTATGGCGGAGGCCTCTGTAGAAAAAAATGGCTTCTTGAGCACGAGAAAAACTATTCCTGATCTTTCCTGTCCGGTTCCTCTGATCTATTTGCCAAAGTCCCTTCAATTACTTCCACCCTGGTCCTTGGAAGAGAGCCGGGATAGTTGTGTCTTATATATTCGATCATATTCTCCCTTACCGCACATCGCAGATCCCAGGCTTTTGAGGAATTGGAGGCACTTACAAGGGCTCTCAGCTCCATGTATCTGTCGTTAGTGTCTGTTACCTGCATCCCCACTACCTTGCCATTCCATTCAGGACGCTGTGACACTATCCGATTCAGTTCCTGTCTTAGATCATCTACAGGGACCGAATAATCTGTGTAGATAAATACAGTACCCATAAGGTCCGCAGATACTCTTGTCCAGTTCTGAAAGGGCTTTTCAAGGAAA
>CAZFJG010000198.1:0-1915 GCA_964519285.1 uncultured Synergistales bacterium
TGCTCAGTGAGCATCTCTATGTCGTTGTAAGCTACTTTCAGGCTCTGACGAATATCTCTTCCCTTGGTCTGAAGTCTGCTCATGGACTGTTTCTCAAGCTGTTCATACTGTTTCACTCGGGCTTTTCGGGTACCTCCATCGTATAATTTGTATGTGAGAAGGATCTCTCCGTACCATTTATCCTTTCTTCCGTCCACGCCATCCCTGTCATGATCTGAGTTGTATCCGCCCTTGAGGTCGATCCTCGGACGAAGGCGTGCTTTATTCTCTTCAATGGCTGCCTGACTGGCCAGAACATTTTCCCTGGAAGCAAAAAGGGAAGGGTTTTCCTTAACGGCCTTTTTCAAAGCCAGATCAGCGCATGTGGGAATATCCATATTTCCTCTGTAGGGCTTAAGTTCTTTGGGTGGAAGTTCCCCCACTATCCTCTCGTACCTGGCGCTCACATCGTGAAGGTTAGCTTCCTCTGTCAGCTTGTTCACCTTTGCCACAGAAAGCCTTCCCCGGATCTCCTCAAGGGAGGACCTGCTGTCATAGCCCTTGTTGAAGCGATCCTCCACAAGGTCCATGACTTCCCTGTGTCTAATGAAATTATCCTCCGCCAGGAGGTTCAGCTCTCTATACCTGACCACATCCTCAAATGCTCTCATAGCCTCCAGGGATACGCTCTCAATGGAGCTAATGAGCTCGTAATACCTGGCCATCTCCCTGTGGTCCAGCTTATTGACCTGGTTTCTGGTAAGACCCCCGTCATAGATCATCTGCCTCAGGGTAACGGAAAAACCATGGTAGGAATAATCGGAACTATCACGGTCCTCATATCCCTTACCGTCAATGGAATCCCTGCCTGCACCAGCAGTTATATCAATCTGGGGACGGGCTCCGCCGGCAGCAGCTTCTTTTTCAAAACCTGCAGCCATGAAGGAATGCCATTTTTCCTGCACATCAGGATCCGTAAGGACTGCTTTCTGGATCACGTCCTTAAGAGTTTCCGCCTCACCAACCAGGGGTGAGAAAAAAATCACAGAAAAGGAAAAGAGAAGGAGAAGACAAAAATACACAGGCAGCTTTGAAAAGTTCTTCATAATAAAATGCACCTCCAGATAAATATTAACAGATGCGAACTTAAAAATCTTAAAATGATATCAGTTTAAAGCTTAACATCGGCACGTAATAAAAATCAAGCAATATACCCTGTAGTTGTATATTTACTATAAACCGAAATTAAAAAATATATTATTACTAACGAACTATATTTACCCGGGACTTTTAGATCATTCGTATTTAAAAAATCATTTATTATTTTTTTAAGAATCTTGCAGCCTTTTGCCTGGGTCTTTCTTTAGGCCCCTCCTAACGTTAACAGCACATGCCGTCCTTCCAGCAGTTCCCCCTCTAAAACCTTAAGAGGACTTGGACCTTCAAGTCAAAGTACCATGCCGGGCACAAGTCAACAAAGGACAGGAGAGCACTTCGCTCTCCTGTCCTTTGTAATAATCCAATTAATTGTGGAATTTTAAACCCTTTTTACAACCATTGCAACTCCCTGGCCTCCACCTATACAGGCTGTTGCCAGACCATATTCCTTGTCCCTTTTCCTGAGAGTGTAAATGAGAGTTGTAAGGATCTTGCTTCCTGTAGCCCCTATGGGATGACCCAGGGCTATGGCTCCACCGTTAACATTGCATTTTTCCATGTCAAAAGGCATTTCCCGATGAACACCCAGCACCTGAGCAGCAAAGGCCTCGTTGAGTTCTATCAGGTCCATATCTTCAAGAGCTAATCCTGCCATATCCAATGCCTTGGGTGTCGCCACTGCAGGGCCAAGGCCAAAGTACTCAGCCTCCAGAGCTCCGCTTGCATAACCTGCTATCTCCGCAAGAGGAGTATATCCCAAAGCCCTTGCCCATTCATC
>CAZFJG010000199.1:0-1914 GCA_964519285.1 uncultured Synergistales bacterium
GGGTACATATCCGTTCCATCTGCCCATTATCTTCGTTCTGTCAGGTAACTGCATTTCGATCACAGGATAGGTCTCCTCGAAAACTATTACCTTTTCATGACGGCTAATAAAATCTTCCACCATTTCAAGAGGCAGAGGAACAGGGGTACCTATCTTCAGCACCGAGATATCATCTCTGCCGGTGGATTTGATAATATCCATAAGGGATGAGTAGCATATTCCGCTGGCTATAACTCCGATCTTCGCTTTACCGGAGGCGGATACCTCGAAATTGTATCTGGAATAATCCCTTTCAAAACTCTCACGGATCTTCTCGTACCGTTCGTTCCTTTTGGGAATGGATTCCCGTACAAGTCTCGCAGGAAGGTGGATCATGTGTCCATAGGGTTTTCTCTCAAATCCGGCGGGCCTTTCAATTTTCGCAACTTCTCCCAGCTCCACGTCCTGCCTGCAGTGATCCACCCTGACAGTTGGTCTGAGCATGGTAACTATCCTGAACTTCTCTGACAGTTCAAAAGCATCAGCAGCCATGGCCTTGGCTTCCCTGGCATCACAGGGATCAAAACATGGGATATGAGCGTACATTGCGAAATACCTGCAGTCCTGGTCGGTCTGGGAAGCATGACATCCCGGATCGTCACTTACGACAACAACCATACCGGCATTAAGATCAAGAACAGCAGATGTTACAAAAGGGTCTGCCGCTACATCCAGCCCTACCTGTTTCATCACCGCACAGGACCTTTTACCAGCAAAGGTAGCACCTATTGCTGTCTCGTAAGCAACCTTTTCGTTGGCTCCCCACTCCACCTGTGTTGATGTCCCCAGCTCGTCAGCGTATTTTGCCACAGCCGGAAGAATTTCCGAAGAAGGCGTTCCGGGATAGGCAGTAGCAACCTCGCAGCCAGCTTCCACAAGACCTCTTGCGATGGCCTCGTTACCCATCAGTATCTCTTTTTTACCCAATTTCCATTCCTCCTCAGTTCTTCATTTGACCTTTATCCGTATCTACCCTTTCCGACCTGATCTCCCTCAGGTAGGAATAGATGGTGTAGATAGTATTTCCTGTTTCCCTTGCAACTGTCTCAACAGATCCCTTGAGCAGGAAAAAACCTTCCTCGTCGAGTACCCTTATGGCTTCAAGTTTCTCCTGTTTTGTAGACATATGGAGAGGCTTGCCCAAGTGTTTTCTTATGAGCTTTATGTTCCTCTCTATGATTTCCTCAAAAGAGGAGGGCATCTCCTCCTCTCTTGGTATCTCGCAGCATGTATCGGAACCCGATACCGAAACAAGTTGATCTATAACCTCTTTGGCTATTTCTGCCCTGGACATGTCATGGTTTATACACATGTAGCCAACCAGATTTTCCTTCTGGTCCCTCAAATATATTGTGGAGGACCGGATCCTTTTACCTTCCCTGTTTCGAGTCAGAAAGTTTGCTACGTACTCCTTTCTGTCCCTGTCTGATGTCTTCAGGAGGTACATGGCATAATCTGCCAGTGGATCTCCAGTCTTTCTTCCTGTTACGTGTCCGTTCTCTATGGCAATAATGGAATGGTCAGTATCGGACAGGTCATGAAGGACTAACTCGTAATCAGGACCAAGAACCTGGGCAAGGCCTTTTATGACTGGTTTCATAGCTTCAAGAAAGGGATGTGTACTCATGGAACCTCCGCAACAATTATTTGACGTATCATCAATATTTTGATATTTACATTTATAATAAAATCTTGTTATTATGTCAATATTTTGATGGTGTTGAATTTTTTCTTACAAGGAGTATACAGATATGAACCTTTCTGAAAAAGAACTGAAAAAGACCCTGTCCTACAGATGGGTTGTCTGGGGAATCCTCATACTGGCCTTCATGATAGTTTTCTTTCACAGGTTAGCTGCTGGAGTTGTCCGTGAAG
>CAZFJG010000200.1:0-1897 GCA_964519285.1 uncultured Synergistales bacterium
TTTTATATTCTCCCTTACCTTAAGGGCTGTCTGCTTTCCGTCGAGTAACTGTGCTGTCATTGCTAAAACTCCTTTACTTTGAGATCTTTTTGTCCTTATTCTTAAATATTACCACGGTCCTACCACCTGGGGGCCAAGGGCAAGGCTGGGAAGCCAACACGAGATAAAGGGCACATAGGTCGTTAAAAGTAGTACAGGAATGCCAACACAAACAAGGTACAGAAGCATTGGTTTCATCAATTCCCCCGCAGGAACACCGGAAAGCCTGGAACCCACGAATATCGACATGGCAAAAGGCGGAGTCATTACGCCCAGTCCGATGTTAAGGATGATCATTGAACCCAGATGTACGAGATTAATATTGAGCTCTTTAGCAAGGGGGAGGATCAGAGGTACCGCAAGTATCAGAATGGGGATTCCGTCAAGGAACATTCCCAGAATGAGAAGAAAAACGTTTATCGATATCAGGATCAGGTATTTGCTTTCGAAGAGACCCAGCATCATTGAAGCGAGATCTTGCGCCACACCCTGCAATGTAAGATACCTGGTAAGTACAGTACCTCCACCCAGCAGCAATGCTATCATACCCAGCGTTATTAGAGTGTTGGTAATAGATCGTCTGAAATTACTCCATTTGAGTTCTCTGTAAACTAAGACTCCCACCGCAATACAGTAGAAGACCGCGATCGCCCCTGCCTCGTTGGGCGTACATATACCTCCGTAAATTCCTACAAGAATTATTATCGGACATCCCAACGCAGGAAGAGCTGCCCAGGAAGCTGAAAGAAGCTCCTTTAGTGATTCTCCGAAAGAGCCGGGAAGTCCCGGAGTTTCCGAAGACTCGAAGGTATATCTGTCGACTATGAAATAATTTAGAATTCCGTATCCCAGTGCAAGAAGGAGCCCGGGGAATACTGTCGCGAGGAACAAAGCTGCTACAGACTGCTGAGCTACAAGACAGTAAATCAGAGCCGGTACACTGGGAGGTATCAGGTATCCCAGAAAACTGGAAGAACATAAAACCGCCGTTGTATAGCTTCTCTTGTAGCCATATTTTTCAAGCCTCGGAACAAGAAGAGGTATAAGGGCCGAGATACAGGGAACTGAAGACCCCGTAAGAGCACTCATGAAAAGGGTTGAGATAATTCCGACAACAATAAGTCCACCTTTTACTTTTCCCACCAGAGCATATGAAAACCGGACAATCCTGTCTGCCAGCCCAGCCTCTGAAATAAGAGCTCCTGCAAAAACAAAAAAGCCAATGGCCATTACTACGGGAGTATAAAGAGAGTGGAAAAAAGTACCTCCCATGAAAGAAAGGGAAGAATCCAGCAGTATCATTCCTATAGCTGTACTGCCAAGAAATATCCAGCCGAGGGGTACCCCAGCCGCTATTCCCGCGAGAAAAATTATCAGTGAAACAGCAACACCAGTATCCATAATTATTCCCTTCTCCCTTCTGTCTTTTCCCAGTAACTCTTTCTTAATTCATGGATATCACCAGATATGTGGTACAGAACATGAAACCCGGAAAGAACTACCACAACGAAAAGAATATAGACAAGCCAGCTGGTGTTAAACCACCTGACCAGTGTTCCATATTCAGGGTACTTGATGGATCTCATGAAAAAAGTATAGATCGGATTAGCGAAAAGGAGGATTATTACAAAGGAGATAATATTAATTACCAGTTTGTAGACCGACATTGCCGGCCCTCCTGTTTTGGCTATCTTTGCCTGGACCATTTCAACCGCTATATGTCCCTTGAAAGAAGCCGATAGGGCAATGGCGAGTATATAGGTACTTACAAATATATATAGGGCCATATCGCCAAGCCACATAATCTCGAAATGAAGCCAGTACCTGTTGATCACCTGTACAAAAACAAGAAATGTCG
>CAZFJG010000201.1:0-1890 GCA_964519285.1 uncultured Synergistales bacterium
TGGAACTTAGTATCCAAAACTGATATTCCCAGCTTGTACTGACACATAAAAAAAGCAGCCAACAGAATAACTTCTGCTGACTGCTGATAAATTCTGGTGGAGGCGCGGAGAATCGAACTCCGGTCCGCCAGGGGCCGATCGTGGAAGCGCTACGGACGTAGTTCCTGCTTTAGTGTCGGGCAAAAGCTCCCAGGAACAGGATCCTTTACCCCTATTCTCCTTGTCTTATCCAGGAGATCGGAGAAGCTCCTCCCGGAGCATCCGCCTTTATGACGTCTTCCAGAATCCCGGCGGAGGTGGAAACTGGAGACGTGGCCGCTATCTATGCAGCCAGTGCGTAATTATCGTTGGCAAATATATTTAGGTTCCGTTTGTTAACGAGGTTACGGAGACCTCGATCCGCTCTTCCAGATCCTCCATCCTGACGTCGAAACCAGTCGCCCCCAAAATAGATCTTTTTAAAGATTTAAGTATAGTTTTTCTCTTTTACAGCTCTCTGCATTGCCCTCTCGGCATCTCTTGCAGTTATGCTTTCGCGTTTGTCGTGCTGGGTCTTTCCTTTTACGAGTGCAAGCTCTACCTTGGCCTTTTTCCCATCCTTTATATATACAGACAGAGGTACAATGGTCAATCCCTTTTCCTTAACCTTGCCTACAAGCCGCATAATTTCCTTTTTGTGCATAAGGAGTTTTCTGGGTCTGACAGGTTCATGATTGTAATAACTGCCCTTTTCATAGGGAGAGATGTGAACATTCATGAGCCATAACTCTCCTCCGTCAATAAATGCATACCCGTCTTTAAGGTTCAATCGGCTTGCTCTTACGGATTTTATCTCAGTACCAGTGAGCGCTATACCACATTCCCATGTTTCAAGGATGAAGTAATCATGACGAGCTTTTCGGTTCTTAGCAACTGTAACAATACTCATAGCACCACCGTCCGATACTGATTTTAACAATATAGTCAACATTAGTCAAACAGGCATTCCATGCATTTGAAAATGAAAGATCCCGGCCGTACGGCCAGGATCTTTTTAACTTTCATTGGTCGGGGCGAGAGGATTTGAACCTCCGACCTCCTAGTCCCGAACCAGGCGCGCTAACCAGACTGCGCTACGCCCCGAGCGGATGAATTGTATCATCATGATTTGGAAGAGTCAAACCCCTACTGCTGGAAACCTTCATCTTCCTTTCTTCCACCAGAAGTTCCGGAATGACCTTTCTTTCCGTTCTTCTTCCAGTCGATCTTCCCTGTCTCAACACCGGACCAGTCACTGCTTACTGGTATCTCTGCCCATCCCCAGGGTGTAACAAGCATAAAATGGAAGGTTACTCCATAAGTTGAAAGAACCTTGAGATGCTCGCTGTAGCGGATTATGTCTCCCAGGATCCAGCTGTCACAGAAAAGCCAGATATTCTTACAGCTTCCCCTTGAAAAAATCGCGGAATGGTCTATCGCTGCCCTTATCCCGTCTTCAAGCTCCGAAGGACCGATACACAGTATTACAGCATCCCGAAATCCCTCAGGTTGTCTGGTACCCGGCAGGAGATCAGCCTTTTTCTCTACCCACTCAAGACTTTTAACCAGTTTGTCCATATCAGCATATACTGCATCATCTGTAAAGGAATAAAAGAGGTCTGAATCACTGTTTCGGGAGTGATCTGCCAGAGACTGGTTCATCCATTCCTGAACGTCGTTTATAGCTTCCGGAATAAAGTCGGGATAAGAGAAAGATCCCATTTTCTGCATTAATTCACCTATTGTCCATTCTCTTTCATTTTCACCTTTTTTTTCGGGATTCATAGTCTTACCCCCTTCAGGTAAAGATCTCAGTTTCAATTTTCTGCAAGCATAGCATAAGGAATCAATTTTGCAACAGCAGGAATACCT
>CAZFJG010000202.1:0-1866 GCA_964519285.1 uncultured Synergistales bacterium
AACCAAAAATAAATAAGCGCTTTATTCTTTTCATTAACCTTCGATTCTTTTTATCCTGAATTCCCGCACGTTTATACCTATGCAGGAGGATTTACCCCCATACACTCATAAAGGAGCAGTTGTTTTTTCGTAATCTCCCCTATATGATAATGCTTGCCGATCTGGTCGAAGCGCTCTATCACATCCAATTCATCCAGAAGCTCCTGCAATGTGTAGCGTTTGAAAAGATCTTTATCACTCATTGCCTTCTGTATATAGGAAAGAAATATAAGGGCCACAAACTGAACAAAAAGCTTCCCGTCCAGGTTCTCCTCCGACGAAACCGAGGTGCGTCTCAGATTCAACCGTTCCTTGAGGTTGCCAAAGGCCTTTTCTATGAGATCCTTGCCCCTGTATATCTCTATTGCTTCAAGGGGATCCTTTATGCCGTTTGATATGAGAGCGAAATAACCGTAACGTTTTTCCGTTTCGGCAATGGCTTCCTCCTTAGGATTAAAGGAAATTCCCCTGACAGGAGTTTCCCTGATCTCATAGTACCTGGAGTAGCTCTTTTCATGCTCCGGGTTTCTTTCCCCTGATGCAAGCTCCTCTTCAAGCTGGTCCAGATACTTGTTAAAGGATATCTTGTCATCCGTGGCCCTCTGATCGTTGTAATAAAGGTGCAGATACATCCGTCTTGCTTCCTTTATGACTTCTCCGGAACGTGGTTTGGTCTCGGAATAATCCCAGTCAATTCGAAAGGACCTTGTATAAAGACCCAGTTTGGAAATGTAGTGTTTCCTCGATACCATATTGCTTCTGACCTCATCTATCTTCTCCGCAACGAACTTGAGGCCCTTCCTGACGGACATGAGGAACTTGTAGTGTTTCCGGTACATCTCATTGATGTTGGTTTTGCTGTAAAAACCCCGGTCCATGACCAGTTTCACTTTGCCCCCTTTAATAAAATCCATATCGGCAAGCATCTTGAATACAGTAGTAACATCGGCGATATTACCGGGAACCTTGCGGAAATAGACGGGGAGTCTCGATGATTCACCGCATATCATGGCCAGATTTATCTGAGGCAGATAGTCGTGCTCCTTGTTCAGACCCCACCTGACCTGTTTCAATGACTTGGCATAGGATGAAATGGAAGTAGTGTCATAGGCCAGATATTCGCTTTCCATGCGTCGTTCTGCCTGAAACTGGAAGAAACGCTGTTTGGCATCCTCGTCTATAGAGGCAAAGAGCTCGCTGCTGCGTTGGGAAGACAGGTTCTTTCCGTAAGGATGAAAGTGTGTTTGAGCCCATTTGGGAAACCTGCTCATGGGATTGCGGTCCTCAAGGATAAGGTAGTAGGCAATGGACAGTATCTGCCTGAAAGTTTCGGGAAAACAGCGTTTCAAATCCTCTGTAACACCAAGCTTTTGGCTGATCTCGTTAAAAAGGTGCGTAGCCCCGCAAAAGGTACGGTTGCATTCAAGAGATGGTTTCCTCCCCTGGGAGACAGGAGAACCGGCGCCTTCCGTCTGGGTCTTCATCCTCTTTGACGGGATGATCTCTCCCGTCTCGGGGTCAATCTTGCCAAGGCAGATACGCCTGTTTCGGGCCTGTTGCTTTTCCTTGTCCCAATACCCAGTAGATTCATATACGTAGACGGTCCCTGTCTTTTTGTTTTTCAAATGTACGATAGATGTCATGACCAAGCCCCTCCATCCTTGGTATATTATACCAAGGATGGAGGGGAAAAACAACAGGGAAAAAGCTATAAGTACCTGCAATATCTACACTTTTCAAGGTTCATTGGTATAAAGTTACGGGAATCTAGGTTTTATCTGATATTTCCCCGGTTAAGATAATTCAGCAGATCTTCCCTGCTCATGC
>CAZFJG010000203.1:0-1863 GCA_964519285.1 uncultured Synergistales bacterium
TTCACTGGTTAATTACACCCTGTGGGGGGTGAAATAATCATTGGTTATTGACAGTATGGACAAAAATCCTGTTGTTAAACCTAAAAGCTACTCTGCAAGTCTTAACACTGCACCGAGCATTAATTCCACACCTTTGGCCAGTTTGTCGTAATCGGTCCATTCCTCGGGACAATGGCTTTTGCCGTTTCTGCTCGGGACAAAAATCATTCCTACAGGTGCAATAGAAGCCATTACCATAGCATCGTGTCCAGCTCCGCTCGGCATGACATGGATTGAAATTTTCTTCTCCTCTGCAGCTTTTATGAATATGTCAATTATTTCGGGATCAATGATCACGGGAGGAACAGAAAGTTTTTCCTCCCACTGGTATTTCAGGTCAAGATCTCCGCAGACCTGCTCCAGGTCTTGCTTTATCTTTTGTGCGACAGAATCTATTGTTTCTCCATCACTGCATCGAAGGTCAATGCTGAATTCAACCTTTTCAGGTACTATATTGAAAGCACCAGGTTCGAGGTTCAGCATTCCTACAGTTCCTACGGCACCCTTGCCGGCATTTCTCACTATCGGATCGATCCCTGCTATTACTCTGCTTGCACCTGTAAGAGCATCTTTACGGTATGTCATGGGAGTTGTTCCCGCGTGGTCAGCATTACCCCATATCGTGACAAAAAAGGTCCTGATCCCAACGATGGAATCTACAATTCCCGTATCTACGACTTTCTGTTCGAGGACAGGTCCCTGTTCAACGTGAAGTTCAAGAAAAGCCCTGATACTTCCTTTCTTTCTTGCTGCTTCATGGACTGTAGTTGGATCTATTCCAAAACTTTCCATCGCCTGTGCCTTTGAAATACCTTTTTTGTCTTTTCCCCTGTATATCTCATCTTCTGAGACATTTCCGATCATTGCCCTGCTGCCCCATACCCCGGAACCGAACCTGCCACCCTCCTCCTCGGTCATAACTACCATTTCCAGAGGAAGGGAGGTTGAGATGTTTTCCTCGTGGATAACACGCATTATCTCAAGAGCAGTAACAACTCCGGCTGCTCCGTCAAAGGCGCCTCCATGAACTACCGAATCAATATGGGATCCGAACATAACAACAGGCAGGTCATTGTTCCTTCCAGCTTTCCTGCCGAATATATTGCCTGCGGTGTCAGTATGTATTTCCAGACTGGCAAGCTGCATCTGTTCCTCCAGGTATTTCCTTGCTTTGATCTCTTCTTCTGTAAATGCAAGCCTTGTTACTCCCTTTCCCGGTGTAGCAGTGAAATGGGCAAGCTTTTCAAGATCTTCTTTTATTCTCTTCACACTCAGCATCATTCTCACTCCTGTTGTCCAATCTGAATAATAAAAATGTCACAATCATAAAATGATAGCAGAAAGATAAAATGATGTTCAATGTTTTTACGTAAACACTAAATATTCTGTTATCATGTTATCACTATAAATTTAGATTTGCGGGAGGTAGTTAAAATTTACAGTTTATTCATTATTTCTGGTGGTGCAGCTGTTATACTGCTCTTGACGGCAGGCTTAACCGGTATTTCTGGAAGATTCTTAAGAAAGATCTTCAAAGCTTCCATTGTTATGAAGGTCCATAAATATTCGGGAATTGGTGCGGTGATTTCAGGTATTATCCATGGTTCCGTATATTATTTTTTTCTGAAATAAAAGTTGGTTCTGCTTTGTAAAAAAATATCCTGAAAAAAGGCAAGAGAAACCTGGTGTAATAAAGATGTCCGGATTATTGTTGACAGTGGTCGTTATACTTGCAATCTTTTTCACAGTTACGAATGGAGTTCATGCTGCAGGGGCAGTTGTAGCAACATGTATTGCAAGTGGAGCTGCTACTCCTGTACTGGC
>CAZFJG010000204.1:0-1852 GCA_964519285.1 uncultured Synergistales bacterium
AATCCATGTTGACAGCCCTCCAACGGGGGGTGAAAGGAGGCAAATGGTTCAGCCTTATCGATAAGGTCTATAGCGAAGGAAACATGCTGGTCGCCTTCAAGAGTGTCACCCGCAACCGGGGTGCCGCCGGGGTCGACCATGTCAGCATCAAGGACTATGAAAGGAATCTTTCACATAACATCAGAAAGACCTGTAAAAGCTTGAAGGAAGGAACATACCGACCCAAAGCCATAAGACGGCAATACATACCCAAGGCCGGCAGCAAGGAAATGCGACCGCTGGGGATACCCGCAGTAGGAGACAGAGTCGTACAGACAGCCCTCAGAAATGTCCTTGAGCCCATCTTCGAAAAGGACTTCGCCGAGCGCAGCTACGGCTTCCGTCCCGGCAGAGGGTGCAAGGATGCACTGAGAGAGGTGTACAGTCATCTTCTATCCGGTTATCTCCATGTAGTCGACGTCGACCTCAAAAGTTACTTCGACACCATACCTCACAGCCGCCTTATAAAGCGAGTGGAGGAAAAGGTCAGTGATGGCCGAGTCCTCGAACTTCTGGAATTCTTCGTCAAGCAGAAAGTTATGGATGGCCTCGACGCGTGGACGCCGGAGGGAGGATGTCCGCAGGGCGCGGTAATAAGTCCGCTACTATCGAATATCTACCTCGACCCGCTGGATCACCTCATGGAAACGAAGGGAATCATCATGGTGCGCTATGCCGACGACTTCATCCTCCTCTGCCGTAGTGCAAAGGAAGCTGGAGAAGCTCTTGAACAGGTCCGAAACTGGATCCGGGAAAACGGCCTGCAACTGCACCCGGAAAAGACCCGCATAGTGGACATGACGCAAACCAACCAGGGTTTCGACTTTCTCGGTTATCACTTCCATACCAGAGGAGAGGACCGAAAGATAAAACGATATCCCAGTAGGAAGAGCGAGAAGAAATTCAAGGACAGTATCCGTGCTAAGACAAGAAAATGCAACGGTCATAGCATGGAAGCGATCATAGGTGACGTGAACCGAACGCTACGGGGTTGGTTTGAATACTTCAAACATAGTAAGGAATATGTCTTCAAAAGACTTGATTCATGGATACGAAGACGTCTTCGCACAATACTTCGTAAAAGAACCAAACGAAAAGGCGGAGCCTGGGGATGGGACAATATGAAATGGCCCAACGCCTTCTTTCAAGATCTGGGTCTGTTTTCGCTATACAGCACCCATGTAATCTTGCGTCAATCTCTTAGGAGCTAACTGCTGACTGGAGAGCCGTATGCGGGAGATCCGCACGTACGGTTCGGAGGGAGGGGTGGTGCAAACCAATGTACTATCCCTACCCCTATCGGAAATGATGAAAATATACCTGATTCTAGGGGCGGTTCGTGAACTGCCCTTTTATAAATGGTTTCCCGACGAAACATAATTGGGGTATTCGGGCAGGGCTAAAATGGTACAAAAGTCCCAGTTGGTTTGGTCCAAAATACTGTGAAAACTGGTCTTTTAGTTTCTGGCAGGAATTGCAGATTTCTTTACACTGTTAATGGCTTGTAAAAAAACCATATTCCATTGTCGGAGGACGATAATATGAAGAGACGGAGAAGGGGTTTTACTTTAATCGAGGTTCTTATTGTAATTATTATCATAGGAATTCTTGCCGGTTCTATTTTGATAACTGCAAGAAATGCTATCAGCAGGAGCGAGGCTACGAAAATTGTCTCTAATCTTGAATCGCTGAAGAAGGCCGTTCTATTTTATTATGCGGATAATAACGAATGGTTTTCTCAGAGTGAATTGGGCTGGGGTGTAATAAGCATTAATAGCCTGAGTCCGTATCTTGACAGGGAGATACATGAGCC
>CAZFJG010000205.1:0-1847 GCA_964519285.1 uncultured Synergistales bacterium
ATATTATAAATTTCCCCTTTACTACATTCTAAAAGATAAAAATTAAACTGATGGGATGGATTATAGACGAACCTGAATAATTAGTTTTTATTGTATACTCTTCGGGTTTATTTTGCTTTTTCAAATCAAGAGACAACTTGAAAGGAGGGTAAAAAGAGCAGGAAAAAAAACTTGCTTTTTCGTACCGGGAAAAATGCAAAATGACGCAGAAAAGATAACCACTTATCTCAACAACATGCAAAGGAGTGAAGCACGATGAGAAAGAACCTTAATTTATTTGTTCTATTGAACCTGTTGCATAAATACTGCTGAATGAAGTTATCCACAGACAAATTGCGGTAAAATAGTCCATGAATCAAATCACTACAAATACAGCTGAGGTGGACCTTTATGGCATATAACTTTATAAGTAGCGACAGAGATCAAATGTACCTTTTACCGCCGGATATGAGAGACTGGCTACCGGGAAATCATTTAGTCTGGTTCATAATGGAGATAGTTTCTCAGCTTGACCTCACCCCTTTCTATCAATGCTACAATCCGAAAGGAGAGGGAAGAGCCGCCTATCATCCGTCCATAATGACAGCTTTGTATTTTTACTCATACTGCACCGGCGTTAGATCAAGTAGAAAGATAGAACAGCTCTGCATTGAAAGCGTGCCTTTTAGAATCATATCCGGTGACCAGCAGCCGGACCATACCACCATAAGCCGTTTTCGCAAGAAATTTGCAAAAGAACTTGCAGGCCTGTTTATCCAGGTTTTAACTCTATGCTATGAATCAGGACTTTGCAATGTCAGGACAGTTTCCGTAGATGGGACAAAGGTAAAGGCCGATGCATCCATGGCAAGCAACCGAACCGAGTCAGGTCTCAAGAAAGATATAGAGAAATATTTCAAAGAAGCAGACCAGGAGGATGCCCTGGAAGATGAGCTTTATGGACCCGACAGGAGAGGCGATGAACTGCCACCTGAATTATCCACCCGTGAAGACAGACTGCGGAGGCTTAAAGAGGCCCAGGAGCGTCTCAGGAAAGAAAAAGAACAGAAAACCCGAGAACATCAGGCCAAGTTAGAAGAGCGAAAAGCCCAGGAGGAATCCACCGGCAAGAAAAAGCGTGGCCGTAAACCCAGAAGTGCCGAACAAGTAGAGAAAGAAGAATCCGAAAAGCTCAAGTCCAATATCACCGATCCTGACAGCAGGATCATGAAGACCAGCAAGGGTTACTTGCAGGGTTTCAATGCTCAGGCAGTGGCTTCGGAGGACCAGATAATATTGAGCGCCGAGCTAACATCTGAATGCAACGATAAAAACCAGCTTATACCCATGCTTGAGAGTACAAAGGAGAACCTCCATACAGTAGATACAAGTATAGAAATAGGCACTTTTCTTGGAGATGCAGGATATTTCAGTCAAAAGAATCTGGACAGTCTGAAGCCCGAAGACCCTGATCTTTTGGTCGCAGTGAGCAAGGAATGGAAGACCCGCAAGGCCCAGAGAGATGGCAAGATAATACCCTTGCCTCTTACTCCAGTTTCCACCATGGAGTATAAGCTTTTGACTCCTGAAGGCAGAAAACTGTACAAGAAACGCAGTGCCACAATAGAACCTGTCTTCGGACATATCAAGGAAGTGCTTGGTTTTAACAGGTTCATGCGTCGGGGTTTAGAAGCATGCAACTGCGAGTGGAAGATGATATGCAGTGCATATAATCTCCTGAAACTATGGCGGTATGGAATTGACAAGGTGCGTAAAAAGATTACTGAAAACATGGCAATTATTCCATCTGAAAAACAGGTAACATATGCTCTGGCTGTATAGGTGCTGCTTTTTAAACAAATCTTAGC
>CAZFJG010000206.1:0-1847 GCA_964519285.1 uncultured Synergistales bacterium
TAAACTTGAGTTTTTCAAGAAGGGGGTTGTTTTCATCCATGGCTTCCTCGAGAACTTTGTAGTTGAACTCAAGCCAGTTAATCTCCCGATTAAAGTAAAGGGAGGGGTTATTGTCCAGCGAAATAGTTTTTTCCCGGTTCCTCTCTGGAAGGTCCTCTTTTGAAACCAAACTCTATCCCTCCTTTGATTTCAGCGGCATAATAATGTAAACAGATAAAAAGATTCTTGCTATCAATTCTATCATTGTCTTCAGCGGCTGTTAAGAATAGTGCCTATTCGGGAGGAGCTGCTGAAGATCCTTCTCCTGAGCCACTGTCATCTTCAAATATCTGGTTCAGAAGGTTATCCATGAACTGCTTCTTGAACTGGTCGCCGGCAGAGGAGGAACTGTCCTCACCTTCTCCGGTGGGAAACTTGACTTCGAACTTTATGTCATCTATGTCCTCCTGGACTCCACTTCTGCTGTCCTGAGGAATGAAGTTAGTCGCTCCAAAGGAGGGAACTTCAAGATTGTGCAGTTCTGGATCTTTCCAGGTTCCCCTGAGTTCGAAGGTTGCTTCCCTGAAGTCATTTCCGGTATATCCGCCGAGAATTCCCGACAGAAAATTCTGCAGAAGGGCTTCTTCGTTAACACCTTCAGTAACAAGCCCTTTCATAGCACCCAGAAGAACTCCGAGAGCCTGAATATTGAGGATACCCGAACACTTGAGGTTCATGGGATGTTCTTCACTTCCAAGGGCTCCACTTGCGGAAAGATATCTGAAGTTTGGATCTTCTCTTGAGGCAGAGAGGCGGCTTCCGGGCATCAGATAGATCTTCCGCCCATCGATATTGAATATGGCATCAATGTTTTTGTAGGTTATCCTGTCGGTCTTACTCATCTTCTTAAGGCCTTCCAGTCCTTTTATTACTCCATTTTCAAGATTTAAGGTTCCGTTTCCGTTCATTAGGTAGACTTTGCCCGCCAGGCCAGAGAGATCAATATCAAGACTTGCTTTTCCTGTTATCTTTACGATGTCCTCAAGGTCTGACGTAAGCATATCCGTGTCAGCTCCTTCTATGGATATGGTACTTTGCCATTTGCCATTTTCAAAATCAAAAGCTCCGGAAAAATCCAGATCTCCCTTGTAAAAAGAAGCTTTTCCACTGTCTGCAGTAATGGAACTTTTGTCAAAACTGAGAGGAAGGGAAAGGTCTTTCAGTTCAATATCTCCGATGGAAAGTTCCGGAGATGTGAAAGTTGCATTTCCTTTTATAGTTTCCCCCTTTATTTCTCCACTGATCTTGTAAGATGCAGTTCCATCAACAGGAGTTTCTGTAGAGTTTTCCACGCCCCTGAACAGTTCGGAGAGTATAATATTATCTCCTTCAGAGGAAAAAGTGAGGTGTTTTTTTCCTTTCAGGTTAAGTATATCTCCAGATATTATTACATTTTTTCTTCCTGCTTCCAGGTCCAGCTGGTAAGTGGCAAATCCCTCTCCTGTGGTAGAACTTTCGGTTTTAAGCACGACGTTACGTAAAAGGGTGTTTTTTAGGTAGATCTCCTTTGAAGAAGCACTCAGAAAGACCTCAGGCTTTTCCAACTTGCCGCTGATGACGATATCAGTATGTACAGTTCCATCAACCGGAAGGTCCAAACCGGTAATTCGGGACAGTTCCTTCATAGGCAGCGCTTCAATAACTGCATGAAGATCAAGGGAGTTGGCCTTATGGGGATCAAGTAATATTTTTCCGCTCAATTTCAGGGGAGATTCGCTGATGTCGGCCTTAAAGCCCTTTATGAAAAGGGTGTTGTCCCTTATTTTGAGGGAGGTTTTGATATTCTCAAGGGCTGTTTTTCCAGAGAC
>CAZFJG010000207.1:0-1843 GCA_964519285.1 uncultured Synergistales bacterium
TTTTCAATGATATTTTTTAATTCTGGATCATCTGCCAAAGTGTTTCTGAGCATGTCATTACCACCTTTATTCATAAATTGATATCATTAAAATTCCTAATTTGAAATTATGATAGGTATTATTAAACAGTTTTACAATTAGGCTTAAACCCTATTCTCCTGTAAGAAAATCACTGAATCGTAAGAAGATTAGTACAATTGACCAGGAAGGCAATAGATTTTACAATCTATTGGTTTAATTCAACAAATAGAATTAGGTTTTCTACTATCTCTGAGATGTCTTCCCTAAGGAGGATACTAAATGCTTAACGACAAAATAAAAAAACTTGAAGAGAAATATCGTAAAACATACCTTGGTTACTGGAAGGACTTTCATCAGCATCCTGAGCTAAGCTTCAACGAGATCAGGACCTCTTCAAAAGTTGCAGAAATCCTGGGTTCTATGGGAATTTCCGTCAAAAGGGAAGTGGGATACACCGGAGTTACAGGACTGCTTGAGGGAGCAGAAAAAGGTCCGGTGATAGGCCTCAGGGCAGATATGGACGCTCTTAAGATCAACGAGAGAACAGGCTGTGATTTTGTTTCCGAGAACCGGGGTATTATGCATGCTTGTGGTCACGATGCCCACACCGCAATGCTTCTTGGCGCTGCCCACATCCTTTCCGAAATGAGAGAAAGAATAGCGGGCTCTGTAAAGTTCATTTTCCAGCCGGCAGAGGAGAACAGTCCCTCTGGAGGAGCTGCGGGAATGATCAGAGAAGGAGTTCTGGAAAATCCCGAAGTCTCCGCAGTACTCGGACTCCACGTCTGGCCAACCCTCGAGACGGGACAGTTGGGCATAAAACAGGGGGTTATGTCAGCCGCTTCTGACAGGCTGAAAATAACAATAAAGGGAAAAAGCTGCCACGCTGCCTATCCTGAAGAAGGGATCGATGCTGTAGTTATTGCATCTGAGGTCATTTCCGCCCTGCAGACCCTGATCTCAAGGAACGTGAGCCCCCTTGATTCAGCTGTCATCACAATCGGCAAACTCAGCGGCGGGACCCGGTACAACATTGTCGCTGACAGGGTGGACCTTGATGGAACTGTGAGGACCTTCCTTCCGGAAACGAGAGATATGCTCAGCAGAAAGATCGAAAAGATTACAAAGGCTACGGTTGAAAGCATGGGAGGAACATGCGAGATCGAATATCAGAGGGGATATCCGCCGATAATGAACGACCCCGGCGTTACATCCATATTGCGAAAAACCATAACTGACCTGGTAGGATCAGAGGGACTTTACGAAGTAGAGACACCGGATCCGGGAGGAGAGGATTTTGCCTATTTCAGTGAAAAGGTTCCTTCTGTCTTTGTGTGGCTTGGCTGCAAACCAAAGGGTGTAGCTGTGGAAAATTTCCCCAAGGTTCACAACAACAGATTCCTACCTGACGAAAAAGCGCTGAATATAGGAGTAAAATACTTCTGTTCTTCAACCCTGGACCTTATGAACGACCTTCAGAAGTAAAATCCGCCATGAAGGAAAAACATCAGTTTTAAAAAAGGGTAGGGTTGGAAAAAACGGACCCTGCCCTCTATGGTCATGTCAAAAGTATCAGATGGAGGAAAGACTACATTTCAAGTTTGCTGTAATCACTGGGAAGAACAAAGAGATGGTCCTCCAGCTTCTTTTCAACAATGTTCGAATAAATGATGGTGGCCTTGTCCTTGGGATTATCGACGTATACCTTTAATGGATAATTCAGTTCCCTTGATATCCAGAGGGTGGACTCACCCATATTTTTGTCGTTGTTCACGACGTGATATTTATCGCAATCGTAGTTCTGGATCTTCTCAGTACCCAT
>CAZFJG010000208.1:0-1839 GCA_964519285.1 uncultured Synergistales bacterium
AACATATAGAAAGAGGAAGGGGAAAGATCCGGTTGCGAACGAGGTCTTAGAACCTGCCGCAGAGATTGGTCTCCCGTTCCACCTCAAAAACGAACGGTATCCTTAGGCCCAGAGCCTGCATTAATGAGTCAGTTTTGGTGGAGCTCTTCCCCCGTTCCTCAAAAAAACTATAACAGGTGGTGCTATTTATGGAAAATGCAACCAGGCTGTTCCTCGGTCTTGACGTAGGCAAATCGGAGATACTGGCAACACTTATGGACGACACTGAAGCAGAGCTTTTCAGAGGATCCTTCAAGAATCAGCTCTCCGGTTTCAGAAAGATGATGAAAGCGGTGAATAAAGAAACTTCCAAAGTATCGGGAAAACACATGATACATGCAGGAATGGAGGCAACTGGTACATACTACCTCAAACTGGTGAAGTTCCTTTACGAGAAGGAAGAAGAGGTAATACCTTACGTAATAAATCCAGGCTCTGTTAAAAAATACATGGAATACAGGGGCAGCAGGACCAAGACAGACCTCCAGGATTCAAGGATCATAGCCATGTGCGTCAAAGACGGTATGGAAAAGAAGATATTCAGACCCTGGTTCCCAGCCCGTAAAGAACACGAGGAACTGAAACAGCTGGTTAGGCTCAGAGAAGACCTTCTGACCATGAGGACCATGGAAAAGAACAGGATAGAAGGACTGAGCCAGGACCCGGACCATTCAGAGCCAGCGATGAAAATCCTTCAGGACCATGTAGAATACCTCTCAAATCAAATAAGAGAAATAGAGGATATCCTAAAGGAGAACATAAGACATGGTAACTTCCCTGATATAGGAGAGGATATTGAACTGCTAAAGTCCATACCCGGCATATCGGATCTTACAGCAACGTCATTTATCTCCGAGATAGGAGACATAGACAGGTTCGACGGAATAAAGCAGATAGTTGCCCACGCAGGTCTCGCTCCTATGGAAAGACAATCCGGCACATCTGTCAGAGGAAGAACCAGGATCTGCAAGAGAGGATCTAAAAAGCTCAGGCAGCTGTTATATATGCCCACTCTTGCGGCTATAAGATGTAATCCGGCAATAAAGAGTTTCTACGAGAGAATGATAGAAAAGGGTAAAAGAAAGATGGTCGCTGTAACAGCGTGCATGAGAAAACTGCTTCATATAATGTACGGAATTCTGAAAAACAGAACACCCTTTGATCCTGTAATATGCATCGGATATGTAAAATAAAACAAGTCCTCAGAAGTTTACAATCAGATTGTCAAGGTTCAAAAAAAGGCTTGACTTTCAACACGGTATCTCTGCGGTTAAGGTATTTTTAATATTTTGACCTTCCTCCAGGTTTTCTCCGTGCTCACCGTGGTGAATAGCTTTTGAGCTTTGATTTTGACTCCTTACTCTTGACTTTATTTCTTCATCTCAGAATAATGAATCATACTACCTTCTTTTCATCCAACTTTAAAACCAACTGAAGAGGCCATCATGAAACCAAAAACAATATCTGTTTTTGCACTTACAATATTATTTATAGTTCTGTTCGCTGTAATAGCCTTTGCGCAAACTGGTGATAACGGGACAGCAAAGATACCTGAAGACCTGCAGGATCTTCTTGAAAAGGTCGCCAGGGAATACAAGACAGAAATGATCCTCGGAACTCCACTGGAGACAGGGAAATACAGGATCATACCAGTAGCTTCTGCGAGCTTCGGCACACTCATTCCCGATGCAGAGAACAGGACAGGTGTGGACCATCTTTCCGGTGGCTCTGTCTATCCAGTAGGCCTTGTTATTCTTTCTCCCGGAGGAGCAGAGTTTGTAAGGATCCACAGGCCCTTTT
>CAZFJG010000209.1:0-1827 GCA_964519285.1 uncultured Synergistales bacterium
CAACAGTTGCCTGAGTGGAACCTGAAACAGCACCGAAGAGGGTGCATGCGGTAGTTGTTGCTATTGGAAGTCCACCCCTCTTGTGGGAAACGAACTTGACTACAAAATCCAGAAGCCTCTTCGCCACCTGCCCGGATGTCATTACATCCGCGGCGAAGATGAACATCGGAACAGCAATGAGCGAAACAGGCTGTACTCCTCCGATGATCTGCTGGACAAGCATGGAGGGGTTAACAGCCGGGAAATAGACCATCATGGTGGCAAAGGCCCCTACTGCAAGGGGAACCATCATGGGGAAACCAAGCAACAAAAGAATTATCATCGTACCCATAAGTAAAGTCAGCATTATAAAAACCTCCTGCCTATAGCTCGAACTGCTGGGACACTTCGTCCTCTTCTTCATCTATGAGTGTCGGTGAAACATAGACATCGCTGCTGACTATGTTCATAAAGAGAGTCTGCACATACTGGAGACCTGCGGAGATGAATCCTATAGGCACCCACATTATGATGAGGTAAAGAGGAATTCTCAGCCCAAGAGTACGCCGCTGAATGGCATAAAGGTTCAGTGTGTACTGCAGGGCATACCATGCAAGGAAAAACATCAGTGCAGCAGTTCCTGCCGAGATCACTATCATCAGGACCTTTCTGCCTTTTTTCGGCAGAACGTCAAATAGAGCTGTCATCCTTATGTGGGCTCCCAGGCGGGCTGCATAGCTTATACCTATGAAGGTTACCCACACTATGGCGAACTGGGTCACTTCCTCCGCCCAGGTAAAGCTGTGCTGGAAAACATTACGGCCGATAACATTGATAATGGAAACGCTGGCCATGATAATAATGCTCCATGAAACTGCAAAACGTTCGAACCTTTCAACTAATCCGTTCAATGTAGCTACAATATCTGCCACTGATCTCTCACCTTCACTTTCATTTTTTTCATGGCTCAAGAGCTGGAAATGCTCCTTTTGGCCATGTAATTTACGAGAATGTTACTGACATTCATGACTGATGATATTGATACGTACTCGTCAGTCTGATCGTAAAAACGGCTGTCCCCCGGGCCGAGGAATATAAAAGGTATTCCAAGGGCAGGAACAAAAATTGAAGCATCCGTGAAATAGGGGATGTGGGTGTATTCCGGAGCAAAACCCAGGTCCTCGCATATGCTGCGGAAGCGCTTTATAAGGGGGGACCTTCTGCTCATTCCCACGGGAGGCCTGTTATTGTCAACTTCAAGGAATATCTGTAGCCCTCTCCGGTCATTTCCTGCCCTTTCATTGATCAAACGGTAGATCCTGCCAAGAAAAGTCTCGTGGTCCACCGAGGGGAGTGTCCTTATATCCAGCTTGCCTGTAGCAGAGGATGGAATTATGTTCGAAGCTCCTCCTCCGCAGAGAGTTGTAATTACACAGGTAGATTTGCCCAGAAGTGGATGTTTCCTGTCCTCGGCAAGAAGTCCCTTTATATCCTGGACAAGCTCTACAAAACGCTCTATGGCGTTCTCGCCACTTTCCGGCATGGCCGCATGACCGTTGCTGCCCTTGATCTCGACATCAAGCCAGATAGCGCCCTTTTCTGCAAGGCCGATCTTTTCTCCTGTGGGTTTTATCACTACAAGCTCCTCTGCCCTTTGGAGAAATCCTCCCCTGACAAGAGAGAGGGCTCCTGTTCCTGTAACTTCTTCATCAGCTGTAAAACAGAGGATCACGTCCTGAGGCGGGGTATGTCCATTTTCAACAAAGGCCAGGGCTGCAGTTATCATTGAGGTTAGTCCGCCCTTCATGTCTGCAGCTCCTCGACCATAGAGAAGGTCTCCATCAATAT
>CAZFJG010000210.1:0-1790 GCA_964519285.1 uncultured Synergistales bacterium
TCTGGGTTTAGGGATCTTTGGCGCCATCTCAGCAGGGTTCCCCTTGAGGATATTAATGAATTTTTTCGGTTGGAGAACCATCATCACCGGCGTTGGTATTGCAACCCTGCTGCTTGGTATCGCCATCTGGACTTTTCTTAGAGATGAGCCGGCACAGATAGGATATGACAATTTCGACGATGGAATTATTTTATCTGTCCCCGGCACCAAAAGCTCAATTTTAAAAGATCTTTTAAAGGTCTTTCGCTATAAAAATACCTGGATACTCACTTTTATTCCAGCGACTTTAGCGGGGCCATATCTTACCTTCACCGGATTATGGGGTGTTCCATATCTCTCCACACATTTCCAGATGACTCCGGCAAAAAGCGCAGCCCTCATATCCATACTTCTGATCTGCTGTGCCCTTGGAGCGCCATTTTTAGGAGTGCTCTCCGAAAAGGTCGGCCGCAGGAAGCCCATAATCTTTTTGGCTTTATGTTGTTCTCTGTTGGGATGGTTTCCCATACTTTATCTGAATAACATCCCTACCTGGTTGATCGTGATCCTTTTCATCATTATTGGTTTTGCATCCAGTGCCATAGTCATCGGAATGGCTTTTGTAAAGGAATCAGTACCGGTGCCATTTGCAGGAACAGTTTCCGGGATCAGCAATATGGGTATGGAAATGGGTCCCATGCTCCTTCAGCCTGCAATTGGCTGTATTCTTGACCTGAAGTGGAATGGAACCATAGCAAGGGGTATCCGGATCTATGATCTAGGCGCATATCACACTGCTTTCAGCCTGATAATAGGATTGATAATATCTGGAATTATAATTATCCATTTCGCACGGGAAACTTACTGCAGGCAGTTACGCCAATAAAACAACGTTGCAGAAGGTTGGCCATCTCTTTCAGGGGAGGTTCAAGTCTATTCTTGTGGAAAGAAATTCCTATATTCTGGAACTACTCCGCTATGTGGTACTCAATCCGGTTAGGGCCAGCATGATGACAGATCCCGGGAAGTGGATCTGGAGCAGCTATTGTGCTACTGCGGGACTCTCTGCTGATCTGAGACTACAAGATTATATTTCAAAACCTGTTCCCAGTGTGATCAAATGTTTTTATCTGAGGGTTTTCAGAGCAGCTTTTTCCTGGGGGATACGGACAAAAACAAGCAAAAGAATGTTTGCAATTGAAATGACTGCAGCAGTAATCACAGCCTCAAAAATTATGGGCACCGAAAAGAGAATTAAAGAAACTGCGAAATATATTGGATGGGAGAACCACTTGTAGGGACCTTTTCTTACCGGGCTGGCCCAGGGTAAGATCATTATTCTTGTATTCCACAGTGAACCCAGCAGGTACATACACCAATATCTCAGAGCATCAGCACAAATAAAAATACCCAGCCAGAAGAGCCACCATGGGTTAAGTTTAAACCCTCTCAAGATCGCCTCCAGGGGCCAGCAAAAAAACCATGCTCCATGAAGAATAAAGAAAAGCCGATAATGAGATCCTCCCCATTCATTACCACCCTGTTCAATGATCTTTTTTCTGTTTCTTTCGGCTCTTTTCAGTTCTAATAGCCTTTCAATGAGCAGGAAAACAAGTAATCCTGCCAAAAATAACTTCACCATTTAAAAAGCAGCTCTTCCGCAGAAAAACCTGGACCAAGGGCCATCATTGCTCCATAGCCACCACTGGCTTCATTATTCTCAAGAAAATCTTCCAGAACAAAGAGTACAGAAGGGCTGGACATGTTGCCGTAATCTGCAAGTACTTTATATGCGGAAGACAGTTTATCTC
>CAZFJG010000211.1:0-1788 GCA_964519285.1 uncultured Synergistales bacterium
CAGCGGACTTGGGATCATCCTCCCAATTATCTGTGGCAACAATGCACCAGACATATTCAGAATCTGGCTCAAGAGATGGGCTATGAAGCCCCAGTGGTGGCTGAACGTCAGGATCCTCAAACCCTTTATCAATTAATGAATCTGCATTCACAAAGTCCTCAAGAGAATCACTCCAATAAACATCAAATGAAACTGAATCGCCATCGGGATCAATGCACATCCAGTCCAGTTTCTTATTAACTGGAACTCCAGTGAGACCATCAGCAGGAGTTCTCCGGATTATTTCCGGAGCCCTGTTAGCTGTAGTAAAGCTCCAGACCGATCCTTCAGTAACTGTTCCATTTATTCCATCCAGATATGAGTCCACTCTCACGTAATAGGTGGTGTGCCCTTTAAGATCTCCTACATCATATGTATAAGATGTACCTTCAATTTCATCTTCAAGAACAACAGGTTCTGAAAGATCTTCATTTTCGCTCATAGAGAATTTATAACGCACGTCTTCTCCTTCTGCAGCTTCCCATTCAAAGATGAAATCAGTGTCGGAGGGATCTTTCCCTTCGAGCTCAGCCCAGAGGTCATTACTGGCAACCTGCGATGGTTTGATGGTGAATTCAAACTCCTCTTTACTTTGGGTTTCTCCTCCGAATCCATCATTGGCTACCACATACCAGCTATATTTATGTCCTGATGTGGTACTCACAGAACTTTTGATTTCTGTGGTAGAAGCTGTTAATGAACCATTCACATAGAGATCATAGGAAACTGTATCGTCATCATCATCAGTTGAAGGATCCCATTCGCACTGGACACTGATTGGCTGATCAAATATTTCCCCATTGTCAGGACTGGTAAGCCCAGGAGCTGAAGGCTCCCTGTTAACGGTGGTGAAGTTCCACTCGGAACTCGTCACTTCCGCTCCCTGTCCGTCCCTGGCTATAACCTTCCATTCGTAACCTGTATGTCCGGATAGATCCCCGGGATCTGCCGTGGTAGTGCTCAGCCCCGTGGCAAGCTCTGTCATACTGCCAGATTCGCCGAACCATACATCATAGGTCACTGTATCTCCGTCAGGATCGTCAACTCCTGTCCAGCTCAGATCCGCATCCACTGCCACATCCGTTGCTCCAGTGGAAGGTGTGGGATCGCTCACCGCGTCGGGGTCACGGTTGGCCGTGGTGAAATTCCAGGTTCCACTGTTGGCTGTCTTGTGGGTACTGCTTTCAGTTCCATCCTTGGCTATTACGTGCCACTGGTACGTGGTGTGCCCGGTCAGGCGGTCGGATTCTTTCACACTGTAGCTGTTAACACTGAGATCTTCCGCTACCTTGGTGGTATCTACGTAAACGTCGTAATAAACGTCGTCTCCGTCGGGATCGGTAACGGAGTTCCAGCTAAGTGCAGGAGTCACTGTTTCTTCCGTGGCTCCGTTGGCAGGACTGCTCAGGGTCGGTGCATCCGGGGCACGGTTTATAGTTGTAAAATGTCTCACTTCGCTTTCCTGGCTCTTCTCGTCTCCTGTCACCTGGTCACGAACCACTACCTGCCACCAGTATTCCTGGTGACCTGTAAGGCCTGCAGGACTGTAGCTGGTACCTGACTGTCCCTCCGAAACAAGGCTAAGACTGTCAGAGGCTGTTCCGAAGTACACGTCGTAGACCAATGTGTCTTGATCACTATCAGTGGCTCCGCTCCAGCTCAGGCTCACATCTGTGGCCTGGTCTATGGCATTGTCTGACGGTGAGTCCAGGGTAAGTCCCGTGGGGGCATGGTTAACGGTGGTGAAGC
>CAZFJG010000212.1:0-1764 GCA_964519285.1 uncultured Synergistales bacterium
CCCGGTCCTTTGCAGTTTTTCCAAAAATGCTGTATCCTACTTTTGATAATTACTTCTCAAAGTTCCGGGAGGATGAAAATTGTATGGCACAGGTAGTTGACACTACAGATTTTTATTCAGGTATGAAGATCAAATGGCAGGACGGTATATGGGAGGTCATCGACTATCAACACCACAAGATGGGTCGGGGCGGTGCTGTCATAAAGACAAAGTTGAAAAACCTTGATACAGGTTCCACAGTGGAGAATTCATTTCGGTCAGGTGAAAAGTTCGAACGTGTGATCTACGACGACAAGAAGGCGCAGTTCCTTTACCAGGACGGAGAGAACTACGTATTTATGGATCTTGAGAGTTTTGAGCAGATCTACGTCCCTGGAGATTTTCTTGGTGAATCGGTTAATTTTTTGACGGATAACCTCGAGGTTGACCTTGAATTTTACGAGGGAAAGGTTGTCGGAGTTGAGCTTCCAAAAAACGTTGAGCTCAAGGTTGTAGATACTCCTCCTTCTTTCAAAGGGGACACTGTTTCCGGTGGCAACAAACCGGCTACCCTTGAGACAGGACTGACAATCAATGTTCCCATGTTTGTCAATACTGGCGACAGTATTGTCGTTGATTCCAAAAGTGGAGAGTACCTGGAGAGAGTCAAAAAGTAAACAAACCATATGGCAAGGAGGAGATTTATTTGAGCGCACTGGAAAAAGTAGCATACCTCAAGGGACTGCTCGACGGTCTCGAAGTAGAGGACGAGAATCATAAGAAGATATATGCAGCGCTGGTGGAGGCTCTTGACGCCCTTGCCCGGGATATGACAGACCAGTTGGAGGTCATTGACGAGCTTCGTGACATGTATGAGGATCTTTCCGACGACTACACCCAGCTGGACGAGGACCTCGAAGCTCTTGAACAGGATCTTGCAGAGCTTTACGGCGAAGAAGATATGGAAGATGAGCCGGATTTTGACGAGATCTATGAATCAGTTACATGTCCGAAATGCGGTCACCTTTTTTATTACGATCCAGAAGCATATGAAGAGGGAGAACAGCTTGAATGCCCCGGTTGTGGGGAAAGATTTGATATATCCAGTCTATAGCATTGGAGGTAGAGATCATGGAAGAATCAAAAGAAACCCGGGAAACTCTTGAAGAAAAGGTTGAAGTTGAGGAACCGACAGTAGCCGAGGACAAAAACGCAGACGTCGACGATGAATCTATCAAAGGCAGCGTCCACATCTCTGAAGAGGTGATAACGGAGCTGGCAAAAAGGGCACTTGCTACCGTGGACGGAGTACATGCTGCAAGCCCGGGGCTTGCTTCAAAACTTGGACTTGGCAGGAAGGCAGCAGAGGGCGTTCGCATTTCTTTACATGAGAGTGCCGAAGTTCCTTCTATAACTGTCGACGTCTATGTTATGGCAAAATACGGTAAACGCATCCCCGATCTTGCCTGGGATGTCCAGGAATGTGTCAGACAGCACCTTGAGGAATATACAGGCTATGCCGTGAGGTCAGTTAACGTGAATATCCAGGGCGTCTACTTCAGTGAGGAGAACGTTCGGGATGTCACGGAAAAGGAAGAGTCGGTACAGGAAGCAGAGGTAGTCTCCGAAGAAGAGAGTAAAGAGGAGACGCCCGAACAGGACTAACAGGTTATTTATGACACTTTGTGAAGTCTTTACTAACTTCCCTATGTCAGTTGAGGGGTGTGAAATGTATTTTCTCTGGAAAGAACAGAATAATGGAAATCTGGCCATATCACGGTCCGG
>CAZFJG010000213.1:0-1724 GCA_964519285.1 uncultured Synergistales bacterium
TGGAGGAACTCTGCCAGCAACCCATTGCCAAAAGTACAGCTTCGTGGTTTTCTCGAAGTTCATCAAGGGATACATCCCTTCCGAGAGCGGTGTTTGTGCGTACATCGATTCCGTGATCCAGAAGCCAGTCTATCTCTTTCTGCAAAACTTCCTGAGGAAGACGATAGTCAGGTATTCCGTATCTCATCATACCGCCAAGGAGAGCTTCCTTTTCGTATATAGTAACCTCATATCCCTTGAGCCTCAGGAAATAGGCTGCAGAAATACCGGCAGGTCCTCCGCCTACCACTCCTACACTTTTGCCGTTAGGTTTGACGGGAGGGATGTCGCCAATATTATCTTTGTTAATAGCGTAGTCGGCGACGAATCGTTTTATCTCCCTGATTGATACCGCTTCCTCATCTACAAAATTACGTCGGCAGTTTTCCTCGCATGGAGCGGGGCAGACCCTTCCTATACAGGCTGGTAGAGTGACATGTTCATGGAGAATATCAAGGGATTCACTGTATTTGCCAGCTGCTGCAAGGTTAATGTAAGCCTGAACATTTCCCTGGGCTGGGCAGGAAAGAGTACAGGGAGGTCGACAGTCTCCAACGTGGTCGGAAAGGAGCAGTTCAAGGGCAAGTTTTCTTGCATTTGTAGCTCTTTCAGTGTCTGTAAAAATTTCCATTCCTTCTCTTATATCAGTGGAACAGGCTCTTATCAGGCTTTTTGCGTTCTTTACTTCCACCAGGCATACAGAACACCCGCCATGCACTGAAAGATGAGGCTCATAGCATAATGTGGGAATTTCGATCCCACATTCAGCGCAAAGATCGAGAATTTTCTGTCCCGGATAACCGTAAACTTCATGACCGTTCAGTTTTACTTTTACCGATCTATCCATACTGCAGAGTTCCTCCCTTACTCAACTGAAATCGCGCTGACGGGGCAGACTTCTTTGCATTTCCCGCAGCGGATACAGATATTGTCATCAATTACGTGAGCTTTCTTCAACTCGCCCTCGATGGCGCTAACAGGGCAGTTCTGTGCACACTTGGTACATCCAATACATTTGTCAGGATCTATCACGTAATGGATCAGTTCTGTACATACCCTGGCAGGACACTTTCTGTCCTCGATATGGGCCAGATACTCATCTTTAAAATATTTGAGAGTAGTAAGTATCGGATTTGGAGCTGTCTGTCCAAGTCCACACAGGGAACCGTCCTTTACCTGGTGTGCCAGTTCCTTGAGAAGCTCAAGCTCTTCGAGAGAGCTTTTGCCCTTTGAAATACGTTCAAGTATTTCAAGCATTCGCTTGGTCCCGATCCTGCAGAAAGGGCATTTGCCGCAAGATTCATTCTGCACGAAGGAGAGGAAAAATTTAGCAACGTCGACAATGCAGGTATCCTCGTCCATTATGACCATACCGCCTGATCCCATGATGGCACCTGTGGCGTTTATAGATTCATAGTCGACAGGAGTGTCAAGCAGCTCAGCTGGAAGGCAACCGCCGGAAGGACCGCCGAGCTGGACAGCCTTGAATTTCTTGTCACCTGGTATCCCTCCTGCGATCTTGTATATAACGTCCTTCAGGGGCATTCCCATTGGGACTTCAGCAAGACCTCCCTTGTTGATTTTTCCAGCAAGGGCAAATACCTTTGTTCCACGGCTTTTGCCGATTCCGTGTTTTGAAAATTCTCCAGCTCCGTGAGTGATAATCCAGGCGATATTGGCTATTG
>CAZFJG010000214.1:0-1699 GCA_964519285.1 uncultured Synergistales bacterium
TGATGGCACTGAAATGTACGAAGTAATCCTTGTCGTCTTCTCCAGTAATAAACCCGTAACCCTTTGTGCTGTTAAACCACTTGACTGTTCCTTTGTTCAAAATATGTTTCCTCCTAAATATGTTTTTTCTATTGCTTAAATTTAGCAACTGAGAAAGTATAAATCAGAAACTTCAATTTGTCAAAAAATTTCGTAAATCTCTACACAAATCTGTAATGGATAAGTGATAATGTCCTGATAAGAGTTAAGTGACTTTGTCCTGAAAGATCATATATACTAATCAAGAAATAATCAGGGCTCCACCCAGGATAAGGGCACAGATCAGAGGATCTACTTTTGAAATAGAGATCAATGATAGTCCCGTTTAGGGATATCTTACGAAATCTTAAAGGAGTGTGCTCATCCTTGAAATGAAGAACGAAGAGGAAGAATAGTGAGAGTTGTCAGAAACCCCTCTTCTGTCCCTTCCATGGAGGAGGATCCCCTCTTTTGTATTCTTCCACTCCAGGTCCTCCCAGTTTACGAAGTCTCCATGTCCCATAAAGATAACTTACCACCAGAAGGGTCAGTATGGCAGGCCAACCTGAAAAAAGGGCATAAAACAGCACTAAAATGTGTTTTTCTGATCCAAGCATAAGGACCTGCAGGAACAGTCGTCCCCCAAAGAAAAGAAGCCAGAGAAGGGTAACCTCCGAATAGGCGGGCCTGACCCTGGGGTGCCAGTACCACGAAAGAGGATAATGACGGGCAAAATAGCTTGTCCAGGCTACAAAGGGCCTCTTCGCTGGAAGGCTTACAAGACAAAGAAGAAATACCAGACCATTGGTACCCACACCTGGCAGTAGGATATTGCCTGCCCTGCCACTTCTCAAGACAGCAAAGAAGGCCACACCAAGGATAAGAAGACCTCCAAGGGAATACATAACAGATTTACCTTTCTTAATATCCAGAAAAGCAAAACTTCCTCCCACTATAAATCCAAGGAGGGCCCCAGGTCGAGGATCCCATATGTTAGCTACCAGCAGGAATACCAGCACAGGAAGAAAGCCCTTGATAAAAGGACTGTCACCTTTGAAAACCTGTTTAAATTCATCCCGTATCTCAGAATACTTTTCCTTTAAGATACTCATATTCTTTGTCCTGCTCATTAATATCCGGAGCTTTATCCCCCGCTGAAATTGCTGACCCCAAAAGGGTCAAAGGATTTCCTTTCATGGTAACCATACCTGTTCTCTACAAATAAATTCAACTTCTGATACTATATTAAAGTATTTTTATTCTATCACAGCAATAAATAATTTTTTGAAAAATATTAGGAAAGAATGCATCTGCCCGAAAGATTTCACCAGTACCTGTCAACCAGGGCGTCACCTTCAGGCAAAGGCTTCCCCGTATTGCCAGGGCTTTTCTTGAGGAGCATTATACTTTGAAAGAGGTCGGACAGGCTTTCGGAGTTCATGCCACTAAAAAACCACATGGTGAAAAGATAGGAAGAGAAAAGGGCGTAGGTAAAGTGCAAAGAACTCATGCCAAGACAGACAATCTCGTTCTAAACCAAGAAACCAACAACTGACTTTTCGTGTCAAAACTGAGATAATATCTTGTAGCATAAAGATGAGCCGGAAATGCCTGACCCCTATTTTACGCATGGGAGTGAATCAATTGGACAGACAGAAAACAAGGAAAACCATACTGCTTG
>CAZFJG010000215.1:0-1685 GCA_964519285.1 uncultured Synergistales bacterium
CTATGACTTCTGATTTGCTCATGTTCCACTGAGGAAACCCTTTTGGAAGAAAGGGTATTCTGTCCCCTCTGCCTGTCCAGAAATAATTTCGTCCCGGGGTCTACCATTGAAATCGAATTCAAGGATAGCCCCATGATCTTGGAAAAAGGTATAAGATAAATAAGAGACGGAGGTATGGCTCATGGGGTCCGTTATCTGGCATTTAGTCAGAATAGCTCGGCTCTGAAATGCCGCCTCCGTCTTTTGTTATATCTGACCTAAAGACGTACACCGGAATGATGCCGATCAATAATACTGGTTATGGCTATTTGGTAGACAAGACGCTGGTTAGATATGACATACCTCAATACCAGGACAAGGAGGGTCTAAGTAATATGTCGGATTTGAAAGATAAGATCACTGTCGGAATTGACGTGGGATGTTACAACCATCGAGTAGCCATAGCAGATTCCGCGGGACATATCATCGAAGAATTCAACATAGATCACGATCACCTTGGTTTCGCCCATCTTCTTTATAAGCTGTACTGCTATGAGAAAGATTATGATTCTTCAGTGGTAGTAGCGATGGAAGGTGTAAATGGATATGCGCGTCCTCTGGATAAGATGATAATAAGCAAGGGATATAAATTACTCAATGTGAATAACCTCAAACTCAGTCGTTTCAGAGAGATGTCTTCATCTCCAGCAAAAACAGATGCTCTGGATGCCAGAGAAATAATAAAGCTTGTACTCTATTCTGGCAATTTCAAATGGGGCAAAGACGTTATCCAGGAAGTAGAAACAGTCCCAGAAGAACACAATATTCTTAAGAGGCTTACACGAAGAAGAAGGCAGTTAGTAGAAGATAAGGTGAGGATAATGAACAGGATGGAGAGTGATCTTCAGGCAGTATGCCCAGAAATCCTTAAACTTGTGAAGAATAAAGATAGCGACTGTTTCCTGAATTTGCTCACTTGTAGGCAATCCCTTGAGGAAATAGCACGCATCAGGAGAACTACTCTTCTAAAAATAAGAGGCGTAGGTAAAAAATTCGCAGACAAGGTCCAGGAATGGCAGAAAGAAGCCCATTTCTCTGATGAAATAGGTATTGTAGCTCCCATGATAGTTTTAGATGCCTCAATGATCCAGGAATTGAAACAGCATATAAAAGAACTTAATCTTCAGATAGCAGAGATAGTCAATTCTTCAAGACTTGGGCAGTTGATAAGTAGCATTCCTGGTTTTGGCTTAATCTGTACTGGTGAAATAGTGGGAGAGATAGGTAGTATGAATCGCTTTGATGATGAGGCTAGCCTGGCTTATTACCTTGGTATGGCACCACTTGATAACAGCTCTGGCAAAAAACAGGGAACAAAAATTCCCAGAAATATCAACACCAGAGCTAAAGCAGCTATGATGACTTCAGTTGCTCACAACATAAGAGAAGTTGCTGAATCAAAGATATTTTACAATCGGAAAAGGAGTGAGGGGAAAAGACATAATAAGGCTGTCAGGTGTCTGGGAAGACACATGGTAAGAGTAATCTGGGCAATGGTCAAAAATGACGAACTATATCATGTTAAACAAATTGAGTCGGTAAAAAAAGAGGGAAAAATGAACTTGGTAGCTTGAAATTATAAGCGGAATGTTCAGGTCTTTCGAGTTCACTTTTGTGTTACAATATCATCATGTCCAGACCGTTGA
>CAZFJG010000216.1:0-1680 GCA_964519285.1 uncultured Synergistales bacterium
TTAGAACAGTCCTGTGATGTTTCCTTCTTCGTCGATATCTATCTCGAGAGCTGCAGGTTTCTTTGGAAGTCCCGGCATGGTCATTATAGAACCGGTTATTGGCACTATAAATCCGGCTCCCGCTGACAGCCTGACCTCTCTCACCGTAAGGGTATAACCCTCGGGCCTCCCAAGCTTTGTGGGATCATCGGAGATACTGGCCTGGGTCTTGGCCATACATACCAGCAGATCCTCGAATCCCTGCTCCCTTATGGAATCAAGGTCCTTCCTGGCCTGGGCTGTGTACTGTACTGAGGCTGCTCCGTAGATCTTCTTGGCTATGGTCTCTATCTTCTCCTCGAAACTGGACCTGCCGTCATAGATCTGGTGGAAGCTGTTTTCCTTATCGCAGGCCTTGACTACCTTTTCTGCAAGGTCGGCTCCGCCTTCTCCTCCCTTTGCCCATACTTCGGACAGGGACACTTCTGCTCCAAGGCGGTTGCAGTGTTCCTCCACGAGGTCAAGCTCGGCCTCTGTATCGGTGGGGAATCGATTTATGGCTACTACTACGGGAACTCCGAAGGAGCTGAGGTTCTCTATGTGCTTCTCGAGGTTGGGTATTCCTGCCTCGAGGGCCTTGAGGTCCTCCTGCTGAAGCTGTTTCTTGGACAATCCTCCGTGCATCTTCAGGGCCCTGACTGTGGCTACGAGTACTACTGCGCTGGGGCGAAGATTTCCTGTACGGCACTTGATGTCGAAAAACTTCTCGGCTCCAAGGTCGGCTCCGAATCCTGCTTCGGTAACGAAATAGTCTGCTGCCTTGAGTCCGTAACGGGTTGCCTGGATACTGTTGCAACCGTGGGCTATGTTGGCGAAGGGACCTCCGTGGACGAAGGCTGGTACTCCTTCGAGGGTCTGGACGAGGTTGGGCTTGAGGGCGTCCTTGAGAAGCACTGCCATGGATCCCTGGGCTCCAAGGTCCTTTGCTGTCACTGCCTCTCCTCCGTGAGTATAGGCTATTACCATCTTGCCAAGGCGTTCTTTCAGATCCTTGAGGTTCCCGGCTAGACACAGAATGGCCATTACTTCGCTGGCTACGCTGATGTCAAAACCTGTCTCTCGGGGTACTCCATGGGCTTTGCCTCCAAGACCACATACAATGTTCCTCAGGGCTCTTTCGTTCATGTCCATGGCTCGCCTGACTACTACTCTACGGGGGTCTATGTCAAGCTGGTTGCCCTGCTGAAGATGGTTGTCTATAAGGGCGTTAAGCAGGTTGTGGGCTGTGGAAACTGCGTGGATGTCTCCGGTAAAGTGCAGGTTGATATCCTCCATGGGCACTACCTGGGAGTATCCGCCTCCAGCGGCTCCTCCCTTAACTCCAAAACTGGGGCCAAGTGAGGGCTCTCTAAGGGCTATGGCTGTCTTCTTGCCTATCTTTGCCAGTCCCTGCGACAGTCCTACTGTGGTGGTGGTCTTGCCCTCTCCTGCTGGTGTGGGTGTTATGGCTGTAACGAGTATGAGCTTGCCATCGGGGTTGTCCTTGACTCTTTTCCAGTAACTGGGGTTCACCTTGGCCTTATAATTACCGTAAAGCTCAAGTTCCTCTGTCTCTATACCGGCCCTCTGCGCTATCTTCTCTATGGGCTGCATCTGAGCTTCGCGTGCTATCTCGATATCTGAGTACATCTGCCTTCCTCC
>CAZFJG010000217.1:0-1659 GCA_964519285.1 uncultured Synergistales bacterium
TGACTGAAGTGTATGGACATAACGGTAAAATCAGGAAGAAAGTCAGGGCTAAAGCGAGTCTGTACAGAATTTTGTGTAAATGGTCATAGTGATAGAATCGAATAATTATTTTAGGAGGCAAAAGACTATGGCCAAAAAGCGAGAAGAGAAGATACGCAAAGAACTGTTGGATGAACTTCTGAAGGACTACAGCACGCCAGAGGATCTGCTGGGTAAAGACGGCATAATGGCGGAATTGAAAAAGCGCCTTATCGAGCGAGCTATGGAAGCCGAGATGGAAGATCATCTTGGATATGCCAAAAACGGTAATAGAGTTGAAGGCAGCGATAACTACCGTAACGGTTTCAGCAACAAGAAGGTTATATCCAATAGCGACCAGATAGATATCCAGGTCCCCCGTGACCGGGAGGGCAATTATGAACCCCAGATATTGCCCAAACATCAGAGGCGTTTCGACGGTTTCGATGACAAGATCCTGGCCATGTATGCGCGCGGAATGAGTGTAAGGGACATCCAGGCGACCCTTCTAGAGATGTACAACGTAGAGGTCTCAGAGGGTATTATTACCGGTGTTACCGACAAGGTATATGATGACGTAGTTTCATGGCAAAACAGGCCTCTGGATCCCGTCTATCCCCTGATCTTTTTCGACTGCATAGTGGTCAAGAGCAGAGAGGATGTCAAAGTCAGCAATCGCTCCGTTTATGTTGCTCTGGCTATTGACATGGAGGGTAAGAAGGAGATTCTGGGACTTTGGATAGCTCCGACAGAAGGAGCCAAATTCTGGCTTGGAGTAATGACCGAACTCAAAAACCGCGGAGTAAAAGATCTTTTCATAGCGTCCATAGATGGACTAAAGGGTCTGCCTGAAGCTATAGAGACAGTATTTCCCGAAGTAGAGGTCCAGTTGTGCATAGTTCATATGATCAGGAACTCAATAAAATACGTTAACTGGAAGGACCGCAAGGAAGTATGCAAGGATCTCAAGGAAGTTTACTCAGCTGCCACTGAAGATGAAGCATCGCAGAAACTCGAGGAATTCGGCCAGAAATGGGATGCCAAATATCCTACCATTCGTAAGAAATGGATTAATAACTGGGATAGAATCATACCTTTTTTCGACTATCCTGAAGAGATCCGGAAAGTAATGTATACTACAAATGCCATTGAATCAATTAACAGGTCCATCCGTAAGGTAATAAAGGCAAAGGGGGCTTTCCCCAATGATAGAGCTATCTTTAAAATATTATATCTGGCTTTGAACAACGCTTCGAAAAAATGGACCATGCCAATAAAAGACTGGAAAGCCGCTCTTAACTTTTTTGCAATCAAATTCGAAGGACGGTTTCCGGAATGAGGAAAAACCATTTACACAAAAATATGAACAGCCTCTTGATTGGATCTAATATTCTACAAGCGTGAAAAATAGACCCGCATTTTTCTCGTGTCCCTGTGTTTAGAGAAGTTCAGGTCTCCTCAGCGATCTCTGCGTCACTTCCGCGTTACTCCGCGGTTAGCTTTTAACCTTGACTTACTCAGGGAACTGATGGAAAGTCAGCCCATCCTACGACTTTCTTTTCTTCTTTCTCCACCCGATCCGCTTCGCAGCCTCTTTCAAATTCCTCTCCGCAAGCTTCACACCCAGCTTCTTAACCTCTT
>CAZFJG010000218.1:0-1636 GCA_964519285.1 uncultured Synergistales bacterium
CCCCAGTCATGATAAACTGTACCGCCTCCAGACATGCGTCGCACCACATTTATTGAGTTTTTCGTTACAAAATTGGTATTTATCTCTTCGAGGGTGTTCTGGAACCTGCCTACTACTATGGTGGGTTCGTTCTGCCACAACATGAAAATGTTATCGTCAATATTAGCTATTCTGTCAAAAAGGAATTCCTCAACGGCAAGGTTGAAACGTGGATCTGTAGATCCTGTCTCTACATATTTCAAGATATCACCTTCATTTCTATACTATTGATAATAATCTTTAAATTTTACACGATAAACATAAACAGGTCTTTACCTTATCTTGAAGATAACGATTTTTTTATGTATCATTAAGTAGAATATATACTCTTTCTTTCTATTTTTAATAAAATTTGACATAGAGAAAACAAATTATGTTTCTGTATTTTTTGAGGTGATATGAATGACCGATAATTCAAGGATGGTTGTAGTCTCTAACCGTTTACCTATCTCTCTTACAAAAAAGGATGATGGCACATGGGACCCAAGTCCGAGTGCCGGTGGACTTGTAACCGCGGTCAGTCCAGTTTTGAGGGACAGAGGAGGATTATGGATAGGATGGACAGGGACTACCAAGGAAGATCTGGATCTCAAGGTTCTTAAAAGAGTCCTTGGTCCTGTCTCAAAGGAAATGGGTTACAGGCTTATTCCGATACTTTTGAACAGGGAAGAGATTGATAAATATTATTACGGTTTTTCTAATGAAGTCATCTGGCCCCTTTTTCATGATCTCCAGACAATATGTTATTTTGATCCATCCTATGCTGATGCTTACCAGGAAGTGAACAGGACCTTCGCGAAAGTCGTTGCAAGTCATACCCGGGAAGAGGATTTTCTCTGGGTACATGATTATCATCTGATTCCCCTTGCAAGAGTCTTAAGGGAACGAGGGGAAAAACGTAAATGTTTTTTCTTTCTTCATATAACATTTCCGCCAAGGGACATTCTAATGAAGCTCCCCTGGAGAGAACAGTTACTGCGGGACATGATGGAATTTGAGATGATAGGTTTTCAAAGTCTTCGTGACAGAAGGAATTTTGTTGATTGCCTCCGGGTTTTCGACCCTAATACAAAGGTGACCGGCAAAGGACCTGTCCTTGAAATGGTGAGCGCCTTCGGAAGGACTACCAAGGCTGCAGGACTTCCAATAAGCATTGATTTCAAGGATTTTGACCAGCTGGCTTCAAGCGAAAAAACCCAGGAAAGGGTACATGAAATTAAAGAACGTGCCGAGGGAACAAAGATAATTCTTGGAGTTGACAGACTCGATTACACAAAGGGTATACCAGAAAAGCTCCAGGCCTTTAGAACTGCTCTTCAGTATTATCCTGAGCTCAGGGAAAAAGTAACTCTCTTACAGCTTCTTGTTCCGAGCAGGGAAGATGTACCTGCATACAAGAAGCTTAAGGGTGACATTGAAAGACTCGTAAGCCAGATAAACGGCGACTACAGCATTCATGGCTGGACACCTGTTCAGTATATCCACAGGTCTGTGCCGAGGGAAGAACTGGTTGCCATGTACCGTGCTGCCGATATATGTCTCGTAACATCCCTGAAGGACGGAATGAACCTCGTTGCAAAGGAGTATTGTGCTTCCC
>CAZFJG010000219.1:0-1628 GCA_964519285.1 uncultured Synergistales bacterium
CAGTACAACCTGCTAGATAGGGATATCTGTCCCAGGATATACTGCCACCTTTTTCTATCATTTTGTCTGCTTTCTCCAGGACTTCGTCCATAATTGGCCAGTTTACCTTCCCATATGCCTGCCAGTGAGAAATTTCAAGATGAGCTCCAGATTCCATTGAGATATGAGAAACTTCATCAAAAGAACGAGAAAGATAATACCCTTCATCTCGCTGGTGTACTACAAAAATACCGTCTTTGGAACCAACTTCTCTGTTGAGTTCAATAAGTTCATGTGTATTTCCATAAGGGCAAGGGGGATATATCAACCCCGTAGAAAGACCAAATGCGCCTTCCTCCATGGATTCCCTTACCAGAGACTTCATATTTTTCAATTCCTCTGGAGTAGCATCTCTTTCATTCATACCCATAGCAGCGATTCTTACAGGTCCATGACAAAGAAGTACTGCAGCGTTATTGTTAAGTCCTCTTTTTTCCAAAGCCTCCAGATACTCTGGAAAAGTTCTCCAAGTCCACTTTTCATCAGGGATAATCCCATCAAGACCTGCTAAAAGGTCTTTAACGACATGAAGGTTTCTATCATTTACCGGAGCAGCACCCAACCCATCCTGCCCAAGAAGCTCTGTAGTAACTCCCTGTTTTATCTTTGCATCAGACGGAGTCTCTCTAAAATATTCAAGATCAGTGTGGCTGTGCATATCTATAAATCCAGGTGATACTACTAAACCGGATGCATCAATTGATTCTTTAGCAGAATCCTCGATTTGACCAATAGATACTATTTTTTTGTCTTTTATACCAACATCTGCTTGATAAGCTTTTTTATTACCTGTCCCATCAACAATTTTTGCCTTCTTAATCAGAAGATCAAGCAAGAATCAAAACCTCCTTAAAATAATTAACCTAAGCATCTATCCCATAAAGACCTTTTTTATTGTTTTTAGCGCCACAAGCTACCATTGCCTCAACAAATTTCAACCCAAAAAGGACACCATCAATAACCGGTACATTCAGCTCATTTCTCACTTTCTGATCCAATCCAGCAAGACTGACACAACCCTATGTCAAGACTTCAGCACCGTCCTTATCCCCAGCCAATCTTGAAGCATCCAGAACTTTTTCACCCTTATCTTTAGAACTTTATGGATCTATAGATCGAATTGATGCCATCATGAATGATTTCCCGGTTCCTTCTAACGACTTTTCTGTCAACTCTATCAAAATATCTATTTTGGCATCACAAGTGCAGAAAAGCAGAAAAGAATCAAAGGCAGATTCGTTTTCCTTAATAAGCTTTGCTGCTAGCTATTGCATGTGAGTAATATTACAATGCTCAGGAAACTTTTATCTGAAATGACCTGCCAACAGGTAATGAACCATATTAGCATTTTGTACGATTCGACATCCTTAGGCCTTTGCTGCATTGTAGAAGCTGTTCAAACTTTCAAGAATTCCACCTGTAATTCTTGAATTAGTGTAGTTTAGAATACACTCTCAATGTTTTTTTAACCATTTTCACAAACTTTAGAGTTTTAATCCTTACCATGCCTCAATACCTTTCCAGGCAGAGCAGAAACTGTCTTACCCTCCATAACAACCGGTGTTCCGTTGACTATCACATAGGCTATA
>CAZFJG010000220.1:0-1625 GCA_964519285.1 uncultured Synergistales bacterium
TTTAAACATTTTATCACTAATTCTGGGTTTTTCTTTCCATCATCAAAAACTGTTGCATTTATCATCTTCTATTTTATTCGTAATCAAAATATTGAAACAGGAAACATACAAAAAGACTTAAATTTTAGAGAAAATACTACTTATGCAAGTACAGGGAAACATCAGATGATTGGTAATGACATATGGATAATCAACGATTCAGATGGTATTTCACTGTATAAAAATGACTACTTGCAATTTTTTCCTTACCTGGAAAACCAAATTGACCTTAATTTCAGTGCCATTTGCTCAGATGTTAAAAACCGGATTATTGTGGGCACGCTAACCGCCAATATTCACTTTTTAAAATATACCAACGACAGTTTAATCGTAGAACACACCATTGATCTGGAACCTGAATTCCATGGAAGTAAAGTTAATTGGTTAATTACGAACAAAAACAACCAATTACTTGCAGGTACAAATAAAGGTTTGGTGCTTATCGACTTGAACAAGCAAAATTATAAAATCAGGTTTTTTGATAAAAACAGCGGCTATTTTGCTTATGATTCATTTAAGGCAGTACAAGATAGTTCAGGGAATATTTATGTAATTTCTAATGATTATATCACAAAGCTTGACAACGCTTTTCCTTTGCAAAACGAAACAAAACACAAGCTTCTGATTAATGACATTGAGATTAATAACAAAAGCTATGATTGGTCAGAAATAGCTAAAACAGATAACTGGAATCATTTACCCGGTTCAAAAGTAAAATTAAAACATCATCAAAATAGTTTAATTTTTTATTGCAATTTATTGCAATTTAAAAATAATAACAATACGTTGTACAGCTATAAGCTTGAAGGGAGTTCAATGGATTGGACGCCATATACCAGGGAGAAAAAGGCTGTATTTACCTATTTAACCCATGGGCACTATACATTTAAAGTAAAAGGGTATAATCTTTCTAATCCTGAAAATATTGTAGAAACAACATTTGATTTTCAAATTTCACCTCCATGGTATAAAACCTGGTTTTTTTATGTATTAACAGGCTTTTTTGTTTTTTTAATCATCTATCTTAGCTATAGAACCAGAATAAGCAGAGTAAGAGAAAAAGCACATATCCAGCAAAAAATTTCCGAACTAAAACTGGATGCATTAAAAGCACAAATGAACCCACATTTTATTTTTAATGCTTTTAATTCGCTGCAAAAATATATCTTACTCCAGGAAACCACCGAAGCATTGGATTATATGTCGGAATTTGCATCTTTAATTCGAAAAACACTGGATAATTCTACCGAAAAGGAGATTAGACTAAGTGAAGAAATAGAATATTTAAAAACGTACCTGGAGCTTGAAAAAATAAGGGTTTCGAACCTGGATTACAGCATAACCGTTGATAAAATGCTGGATACAGAATATTTATTAATACCTCCCATGCTAATCCAACCATTTGTTGAAAATGCTATTTTACATGGTATACGGCATTTAAAAAAACAAGGAATGATGAAAATTTCTTTCGAGAGAGACCATTCATTTTTAAAAGTAACCATAGAAGACAATGGAATAGGCAGAAAACAATCATTGGAAATTAACCAAAAGAATCGACTGTCTCACCATTCAAAAGGAACAAGTAT
>CAZFJG010000221.1:0-1600 GCA_964519285.1 uncultured Synergistales bacterium
ACTTTTTTTAGTGCCATAATGGGACCAGTTCAGTTTTTATATTGCAAATTTATCTTACGCTAAAGATTGTTTTTTTTAAAAAAATTTTTTCAAACCGGCTCAAAAAAACTGGGCCCAAATGCTCAACCCGACGAGGTTATTTAGATACGGTTTTTATTATGGTACGTTATACTGGTTTATGAAAAATATAACCTTGAAATGTTCAACCATTATTCCCTTAAAAAGGTGAATTTATCCGCGAGGGAGATAAAAAAATCATTGGACCAGACCTTCTCGATATTCCCTGTATCTCTGAGAAAAGGAATCACATCTTCGAGAGCCTTTTCTACATCCAACTCAGCAGCCCTGGTATTATAAAATTTTATGAAATCACTCTCAGATAAAGAACGAGTTTTATCCCAATCACCACTTTGCCTCATTTTTGCTTCAAAATGGGCGAGGTTAACGGGAATTCGATTTTGAAGGTACCACACCATATCGTACCAGTCTCTTCCCTTTACCCTTTTCTTCCACCTTCGAAAAAGTACTGCGTTCATTTTTCCAGCAAAAAGACTGGGCCTTTCATAAACCTTTACAGTATACGAAATAGGGTCTAATACTGGACGGCGCTCCGTTTTAAATCCACCAGGGGGATCGATATCCACTTCTATTTTAATCTTCAGAGTTTTCCTTATCAGTGCAGTTCTGGGAATTTCTTCCGGAATTCCGATGACCATCATGTGACTCAAAGTATCACCCTTGAGAAAGGCGGACCATACGCCTCCATTAGAAGGTTTTACCCTGGGTAAGAACTGAACATCGAAACCGAAATCCCCTAATACATTGAGCAAAGGTTCTCTGTAAGGTTCGAAAGAAAAATTGGTATCCTTTTTCAAAAGAGAGAAATCCATATCCTCCGAGTATCTGTCAAGGCCATAAAGGATACGAAGAGCTGTGCCACCATAAAATGCAGTTTCCCTGAAGAAACCCCCTTGCCAGAGCCCATATAATGCAATTTCTTGAATGATCTCTCTGACTGCATTAACTGCATCCCTCGAATTCGACAGAGTGTACCGGGACAGCATCCTTTCCAGAACCTTGTTCATGACTTATCCTCCATCTGCAGTTTCTCAATAAAATGGGCAAGACTGGTTATCTTCCTAGATTTATATGCCCTTGCAGCTTCCCACAATCCTGAAGTGCTTAAACCAGCCAGGGACTCCTGCTCAATCCTGAGGTTTTCCACAAGATACTCCATTAACCCTATTTCGTATATCTCTTCTATGGAAATATCGAATTGAACCTTATCAGCCAGCGCCTTCTCCGGGGTTGCAATAAAAAAAGACTGCTTCCCCTCTGATGCAAAAAGATCTCTGCCCGTTCTGAAGGCATCCCTCGAAATTTTTTTATAACTGAAGCGTCCTAAAGGGGTATCTATGATTTTTGTATTTTTCGTCGTTACAGAAGTAATAGTCTCGACCCTTTCGGGAATAAAACCATGGAAGGAAAGAGCATAATCCATTGAGATGTAGGAAGGCATATAAATAACATTAGCAAGATATTCGAGAAATACCGGCCGGCTCCTGAAAGGCTCAGAAAGCACATACCATCCTGATCTCAC
>CAZFJG010000222.1:0-1592 GCA_964519285.1 uncultured Synergistales bacterium
AGCTTGCCATAACTGCCATGCTGAACAACCCCTATATATACGACATGCACAAGCGCGTTGAATCTATCTGGAAAAAGACCTTCAGGACCCTGTCCACCACTCCTTTCCCTGCAAGGGAGAGGTACAACCACCACATAGGAATTATCAGGGGCATGGAAAGCGGCAAATCCAGGGATGCTGTTAAGGCCATGTCCTATCACAACAGCATCCTCGTAAAATACATAGACGATGAGATCCGAAAATTAGATGAAGGCAACGAAGAAAACGGTAAGACTGAAATGTATAAAAACTATAAAGAGAGTTTATCATGACAAGAAATTAAAAAAGGTCGTGGTTAATCACTCTTTCTTTTAACCACGACCTTTTTACAAACAGGTCACCTATGTCAGGATTTGAAAGCCTTGGCAGTCTCTTCCTTCAAAAATCTCTGGATTTCGAAATCATATCCACCTGGCCCTTTAAAAAAGAAGCATTCAACTGGAAAAGATTCCGGTCTTTTAACTGGTGTCTCCATTTTTACATCTTTAGATAACAAATAGTCATACCAACCTTTTACATCCTCAGTTACAATGGTGATAAGAACAGCATTCGTTTCCTGAGACTCACAATGCCCCTCTTTCTCATCTACTATTCCAATAAATGCTCCACCGGAAAGCCTGTAAATCCTTGCAGCTCCCTGATCATCAACAAGTTCAAGCTTTAAAATATCTTCAAAAAATCCTACTGCTTCCTTAAGATCCTTGAAATAAAGGAATGTGATCTGGGAATCCAAACTGGATAAATTCATATTCTTAACCTCCGTTTAATTAGAGCTTTCAAGCTTTGCCATGTTTTAAAACTTTGCCAGGCAGGGCAGAAACTGTCTTACCTTCCCTAACCACCGGTGTTCCGTTGACTATCACATAGGCTATACCTTCAGGATACTGCTCCGGTGATTCATAGGTAGATTTATCAGATATTGTCTCGGGGTCAAAAATAACAAGATCGGCCCAGAATCCTTCTTCTATCTTTCCACGATCCTTTATACCAAGAATTGATGCTGGGAAAGAAGTGACTTTACGAACAGCCTCTTCCAGGCTGAATAGAGGTTTTTCACGTACGAATCGTCTGAAGTAACATGGGTAAGCTCCATAAAGCCTGGGATGGGGTTTACCTCCATATATACCATCACTACCAACTGTTCCATGAGAATGACCAATAACTTTCTCCAGGATCTCATCAGAACCATAAAAACTTATCATTGTAACGGCAAGCTTTTCCTCAGCAAGGAGATCCATTGTCATGTCAATTGGGTTTTTCCCAAGCTTGTCTGCAATAGCCTGACAGCTTAGGCCTTCCATCCATTTATTATGCTCGAGTTGTACAGCTGTTACTATAATATTTTCCCAGCCTACCGATATTTGCCTGTTATGCCAGACATCTAAACCCTTCGTAAAATCTTCATGGATTTTAGCCCTGAACGCAGGCTCTTTCAAATTACGGATCAGAGCTTCTGTTCCCTCATTGAAGGTCCAGGTAGGAAGTACCATTGTCAAAACAGTACAACCTGCTAGATAGGGATATCTGTCCCAGGATATACTGCCACCTTTTTC
>CAZFJG010000223.1:0-1537 GCA_964519285.1 uncultured Synergistales bacterium
GTCCTCAAGAGGCATGGCAGCCACATAAAGCCCCACGGCAAAGATAAGGCCGGTCATGGCGAGTATGATCATGCTTAGGCCAAGACCAAACCTGTTTACCTGCTTTAGAAGGGGAGTAGTGAGGGTTTCAACGTCCGAGAGCATTTTGTTTATGCGTCCTATCTCAGTATCTTCTCCAGTAGCAGTAACAACAGCGGTAGTTGTACCTGAAGTGACAATTGTACCGGAATAGGCCATGCATTTCCTGTCACCAAGTGGGGCATCTTCTGTTACGGGTTCTGTAGTTTTCGAAACAGTTTCGGATTCTCCCGTGAGGGATGATTCGTTGATCTGGAGCTCGTGGACGTGAATCAGTCTGATATCTGCTGGTACCCGGTCCCCGGAGGACAGAAAAACAATATCACCTGGTACAAGGTCTTCTGCCGCAAGGGTTATTTTTTTGCCATCCCTCAGTACCCGGCTTTCCTGTGAAAGCATGTTTCTTACGGCATCAATGGCCTTTTCGGCTTTTCCTTCCTGAATGAATCCTACAAAGGCATTTATAAAAACTACGCCTGCAATTATCCCGGTATCTATCCAGTGTTCAAGAAAGGCAGTCACCAAAGCTGATGCAATAAGGACGTATATCAGGACATCATGAAAATGAGACAAAAATCTTAAAACAGGATTTTGTCTTTTTCCTTTTGGTAAACGGTTGTATCCAAACTTGTCTATCCTTTTTTCAGCTTCTGCGTTTGACAAGCCATTCCGGTCAGAGTTGATTTCTCTTAATGTATCTTCAATAGATATAGAGTAGAAATTTTTATTATTATTCATATTTTGGAGTTTAATGTCCTATGTCCAAAGAGTCAACACAAAGTAGAGCTTTAAAAGGACAAATCTGGTTCAGTAAATTACTGAGCCGGATCCTTTAATGATTATTCCCGTTATTCAGTTCATCCAGTTTCCGGATCTCATCGTCGATGTATTTTACGAGGATGCTGTTGTGATAGGACATTGCCTTTACTGCCTCTCGAGGTTTGCCGCTCTCCATACCCTTTATAATTCCTATGTGATGGTTGTACCTCTCTCTTGCAGGAAAGGGGGTAGTGGACAGGGTCCTGAAGGTCTTTTTCCAGATAGATTCAATCCGCTTGTGCATGTCGTATATATAGGGGTTGTTCAGCATGGCAGTTATGGCAAGCTCAAAGTTCATGTTGGGAAGCTCGTACTTCGAGCCTTCCTCGATCTCGTCCCTCTCGGCAAGGCCAAGCTGGTATTCCTCCATATCGTAGAGTTCTCTTATCTGGTCCTCCGTTATTACTGGAGTAACATCCTGAACGACCCTTTCCTCGATCATCCTTCTCGCGTCAATAAGGTTTCTCAGTGCAACAAAATAGTCCCGTTCACTCTTTTTGTAGCTTGTAAGGTGAATGTTGTCCAGGGACTTTATGAAGGCGCCTCCGCCGTGGCGTATCTCAAGCAGGCCGTTATATTCCAGAGCCTTGAGAGCCTCCCGGACAGAGCTTCTGCTCACCTGCATCAGGGAGGAGAGCTT
>CAZFJG010000224.1:0-1529 GCA_964519285.1 uncultured Synergistales bacterium
ACAGAAGTCCTGGTGGGAAGGGTATTAATGTTTCTCTTCTTATGAGTCAGCTTGGTTATGAAACAGCTGCCATGGGTTTTCTTGCCGGTTTTAACGGAGCCTATATCAGGGACGTTCTGAGAAGAGAAAAGATAACCACGAACTTCGTGCATGTCAGGGGAGAAACCCGTACCAATGTCTACATTGTTGATGATTCCGGTCTGGTCGAAACGGGTATTTCCGAACCAGGTCCTTTCATTCCGGATGAGGCGTCAGAACTATTCATGACAAATTACCAGAGAATGCTCAAAAGGGCTGATCTTGTGGTAATAGGCGGATCTCTTCCTCCTGGTGTGCCACAGGACAGTTATGGAAGGCTTGTTTCCATGGCCAGGGAGCAGAAAGTGCCTGTGTGGATCGATGCTGCAGGTGCCCCACTTATGGCTGGATTGAAAGCGGGACCTGATGTAGCAAAGATCGATCACCGGTTCATGTCCAAGGTCCTCGGTGTATCACTTACCTCTCTTGATAACCTGATAGAGGTTGTGTCAAGACTTCATGACAGAGGAATAGGATGGGCTATAGCTTCCTATCACACTTATGGGGACGTTTTCTTCACTCCTGATGGTATATACCTGGGAATAATCGACAGAAGATCCGTAATTTCGCTATTTGGAGCAAGTGACGCGCTCATGACCGGTATGGTCCTGGCCTGGAAAGAAAATATGGGTGTAGAGGAAACTATCAGATTTGCAATGGCAAGTGCCTGGGAAGATGCATCTCATGTTGAAAAGGGTTTCAGGAACAGGGAATCAATAGAGGAAAAAATGTCTCTGGTTAAAGTGGAAAAGTTAAAGTGAGACCTGTAATAAAAAAGCATTTTATTTTTATTCTTGTATTATCTATTGTTTTTTCCTGCAGCTTCCCTGCCATATATGCTGAAGCTGGAAGTACTGATCTGGAAGAAGAGATCCAGCTGGGTCAAAGGGTGGCACGATCAATAGAAACTCGTTGGGAAAGAATTTCCAAACCTGGAAGTATAGCAAAACTCAAAATGATAATGAACAAAATTGTTCCTTATCTATCGAGGCCTTTGCCCTATGAAGTAAGGATGATAAGAGAACCCTCTATGAATGCCTTTTCACTTCCCGGTGGAATTATTTACTTGACCTCCGGCATGTATAACTCGGCGAGAAGTGATGATGAACTCGCTGCTGTAATATCCCATGAGCTTGTTCACGCAGATAAAAAGCATGTTATGAAGCAAATGGCAAGAAATCGGAAAATATCCCTGGTTGCTCTTGCCGTGGTAATTGCCAGCAAGGGGGAAGCTGTGCCTGTGTTGTTAAGCAACGTAGCCCAGGTGGCAATAACTAATTCTTATTCAAAGGATCTTGAAAGAGAAGCTGATATTCTCGGCGTTGAAAACCTTAAAAAAGCCGGTTTTGAACCCTCAGGAATGGTAACCCTTCTGGAGGCTCTTGCTGAGGATAAAATGAAACATCCCTGGGTAGATCCAGGGATATATATGGATCATCCCTATGTGGAAG
>CAZFJG010000225.1:0-1512 GCA_964519285.1 uncultured Synergistales bacterium
AGTTCCGTTTCTCCACGGATGGAGGTAGCACCTTCCAGGTCCTTACCTCTGATGGAACAAATCCGGTGGAGGTGCCAGTGGAATACCTTGATACCCTGAAGTTTAAAGCTCCCAAGGACGATGATGGGACCTTTAATATCACTGTTGAGGCCAAAACAGTGGATACTGACCCCAACTCAGGTACTACCGTCACAGCAACATCGGGAGAAGCGACACTCACCGTGGAAATTGATCCGGTGGCGGATGACGTCACTCTTGCGGTATCAAGTCCTGCCAGGGGAGTGGAGGATAATCCAATACCCCTGGATATACGCCCCACAAGTACAGATGATGATGAGAGCTTCACAGTGAAGATAAACGATATTCCTGATGGAGCAGTGATCAATTATGATGGAAATGAACTTACCGTTACAGGGGGCAGTGTCACCATTGACAATTTCGATCCCGCGGCGGCCCTTTCCATAACACCGCCAGAGGATAGCAATGATGATTTTGCCCTTGAGGTTCAAAGTAAAAGCATAGAAGGAACAGATGAAAGTGACTTTACGACTCTCAATACCACAGTTAAGGTGGCCGGAGAGGCAGATCCTGCAGATATAACAACTGTCACACCGAATGAAGTGGAGTCAACCGTAGATAGCAATGACGGATCCATACCTCTGGATTCTGTTATCACAACCGCAAATCTGACTGATACAGATGGTTCGGAGACCCTGAACATAACTCTCACGGGTCTGGAAGAAGAGTTCGATGTCAACGGAGCTACCTTCGTTGGAGGTACAGGGACTGAGAGGGTCTGGGTGCTCAATTCCACTGACCTTTCAGGAGTTACCCTGGAGGTTCCCGAAAACTACAGCGGTACTGTGGACTTCAAAGCAAGGCCGGTTACTACGGAGAATGATGGAGACAGCTGGACGGGCGATGTCCTTGATCTTTCAGTGGAGGTTACCCCCAGCCCCGAGGCTGTCATTGAAACATCCACCACGGTGGATGAGGACACTCTGGGCCAGGTGGATTTCAGCATTATTCAGCAGAATGGAGAGACCGATGAAACCCTTTCCTCTGTATGGATAAGTCAGGCCGATGTGGAGACGGCTGACCAGGGTTACACCCTCTATTTCGGTAACGGTACTACTACCACCCTTCAGGATGCTATATCAGATCCTGACGTGACCCTGGAGGATGGATATTACAAACTCACTGGTGATGCCATCAATAATATATATGTCCAGGGTGATCCGGATGAGGACGGAAGCTATGATCTGGACATAAAGTATGAGATAACAGACCCTTCTTCTGATGGGACTCTCACCTCTGTGACGGAACAGTTGGATACCACTTATACGGTAAATGTTAATGCCGTGACAGACCCTGTGGAGATCGATCTGGGTACTATTACAACCACAGGTAATACCACCGTTTCAGGGACCGATGTAACTGCAACTGGAAATACAGTTATATCAGTGCCTTTCGATATATTACAGGTTGATGACGCTACTGAGAATAACGGGC
>CAZFJG010000226.1:0-1474 GCA_964519285.1 uncultured Synergistales bacterium
GGTGCAGCGTGGGAGGCTTTTTCGGGTCCGTCGATACCGAAGCCGAGAGCCACCGGAACAGATACATGTTCCCTCACCCTGGAGATATATTTTTCTATTTCACCGTAAAATTCCTTTGATTCTCCGGTTATGCCCAGCATGGATACACAGTAGACGAAGCCCCTGGCCCTTTTGCCTGTCTCGACAAGTCTTTCCTCTGCGGTGTTGGGTGTCACCATGAGAATGCCGTCTACGCCAGAACTGTTTAGTGTGCCGTAAAAATCCTCTCCTTCGTCGTAGGGCAGATCAGGAACTATCACTCCAGCTATCCCCGCTTCTGCAGCTTCCCGGGCGAATCTTTCTTCGCCGTAACTAATTATGGGATTGTAGTATCCCATCAGTACGAGTGGTACTGAGACCTCGCTTTGAAGCTCACCGGCAAGTCCTATGACCTTTGCAAGTGTTGCTCCGCCCTTTAGTGCTCTTTGTCCCGCTGCCTGTATTACCGGTCCGTCAGCCTGTGGGTCCGAGAAGGGAACTCCCAGCTCGATTATATCCGCGCCCGCCTCTTCCAGTAATTTTACAAGAGAGCGTGTAGTATCAAGGTCGGGGTCTCCTGCTGTTATGAAGGGTATCAGTGCCTTTTTGTTCTCGAACACTTTTACCAGCCGTGTCATTGTGGATCAACTCCTTCCAGAAGATAGGGTCTTACCGAGTTCATGTCCTTGTCACCCCGTCCGGACAGGTTGATAACAAGTAATGTATCTTCAGATAATACCGGGGCTGTTTTTACGGCCTGGGCGACGGCATGGGCACTTTCCAGGGCGGGAATTATTCCCTCGAGCCTGGACAGGAGTGAAAAGGCATCCAGGGCTTCCTTGTCTGTCACAGAAGTATATTCTATTCGTCCTGAATCCTTGAGGAAGCTGTGTTCGGGACCAACTCCAGGATAATCCAGACCTGCGGAGAGGGAGTAGGCTTCCTTGATCTGTCCTTCTTCGTCCTGTAGGAGATATGAGCGGCTTCCGTGAAGTACTCCTATCCTTCCTGCGGAAAGGGTAGCCGCATGCTCTCCTGTCTCTACACCTCTACCTGCAGCCTCCACTCCGATCATTCGGACACTTTTATCATCTATAAAGGGATAAAAGATACCTATAGCGTTGCTGCCTCCTCCCACACAGGCCATTATCAAATCTGGAAGTCTGCCCTCGGATTCTTTCAACTGTAACATTGTTTCGTCACCGATAATTCGCTGAAGGTCCCTTACGATGGCAGGGTAGGGATGGGGTCCCACTGCAGAGCCTATGATGTAATGAGTGTCCTCTACGTTGGAGACCCAGTATCTTATGGCCTCGTTGGTTGCATCCTTGAGAGTCTGACTTCCGGAGGTTACCGGCACTACTTCTGTTCCCAGAAGACGCATGCGATCCACGTTAAGGGCCTGCCTTCTCATGTCCTCCGTTCCCATAAATACGCGGCATTCCATGCCGAACCT
>CAZFJG010000227.1:0-1472 GCA_964519285.1 uncultured Synergistales bacterium
GGGGGGTGTCCCTTTGGATGTAGTTTTTCTTGCAAGACTGCTTTTGCTTTCTGTAATTCTTATTGGACTCTGGGGTGTGCTCTTCAAGAAAAACCTTATCATGAAGATCATAGCCATGGATATAATGAATACAGGAGCTATAAGCCTCTTTGTGCTCTCATCATGGTACAGATCCAAAGCACCTGTTATTGCCGAAAAAGGATCCAGCATTCCTGCTTCTGATCCGGTTCCACAGGCTGTGATACTTACCGCAATTGTGGTCGGTTTTTCAGTTCTTGCACTTCTGGTAGTCTACGTCATGGACCTTTCCAGATATTTTCATACCCTTGACACCGACAGGATACAGAACAGGTGGAAGCGGTAATGGTAAACCTCTCGGTCAGTATTCTTGTATTGCTGCCTTTCTTTTGCGGTGTAATACTACTGGCGGTAAAAGGCAGAAGCAGCAGGGTTCTATTGCCCCTTTGGGTAGCCACATCGGTTCTTGCAGCAATTATGCTGATAAAGGGAGATTCGGTGCATGCTGTTCTTGGAGGCAGTTACGGTGTTGAGCTGATGTTCGATCCTTCTTCGTGGACCTTCGTCCTGATGAACGGTCTTGTCTTTATCGGTGTTACATTATCGGTTATTAAAGAGAGATTGCCTCTTCTGTCATGTCCGCTTATGGCTATGCTGCATGGTACAGCGAATGCAGTCTTTATAAGTTATGATCTTTTCAATATCTTTATCTGTATAGAATTTATAGGAATTCTTGCCTTTCTTTTTATACGCCTGGGCAATAGGATAAGGCAGATATGGTCGTCAATCCAATATCTTATAGTTGGAAACGTTGGAATGATTCTGTATCTTACAGGTTGTTTCTACGGTTATAGTGCTACGGGATCCTTTTCAATGGAGACCCTTCCTGCCATTCCGGCTATTGCCATATATTTGCTGGTAATTGGCCTTAGTGTCAAGGGCGGGGTATTTCTGGCAGGTCTCTGGCTTCCAGAGGCCCACGGTGAGGCCGAGAGCGCCGTTTCGGCCCTTTTGTCGGGAGTTATAGTTAACTGTGGAATAGCTCCATTGCTTCGTCTGGCAGAACTGTCCCCGGTCGCTGCAAGGGTAGTTCCTCTTCTTGCACTTGCGAGTGCTATCTACGGTGTGATCTATGCAATGTTTGATAAGGATATTAAAAAATTATTGGCATATTCAACAATATCTCAGGCTGGCTTTATTCTTATAGTACCTGCTGCAGGACATCTTTATGCAATATCCCACGGACTTTTCAAATCGTGGCTTTTTCTGGCAGCTGGAAAACTGCCGTCAAGAAGTTTCGAACAACTCAAAAAAGAGGGAATAAAGGTTCAGGTATGGTTACCGCTTCTAATCGGAGCACTGGCTATATCAGGAATGCCTGTGCTTGGCGGATTTGGGGCTAAATCAATGATACTTGGTAAGCTTTCAGGACTGCCTGCCATATTGATGTACAT
>CAZFJG010000228.1:0-1466 GCA_964519285.1 uncultured Synergistales bacterium
CCATGGTGACATGTTGAAAAGCCATTTGTTCCCGCTTCGTGGTGTGATATTTTCCTTACCGAGAAGTTTGAGTATGTCGTAAAAGGCCTGAAGTACCGGAGGCCCTACTCTTCTCTGCATTTTTGCATGGATAACCCTGTCAAGTCCTTCAAAAAGGATCGCAAAAATACCGACAAGCAGCATGAGGGCAGCTCCGGCAATTATTTTAAGAAGAAAGGTCATCATCCCTGCATCAACCTCCTCGTTTTTGCCCTGCATTCTTCAAGCAGTTCTGCTTTGGACACAACCTGTTTTGAATCGGTAGACTTGTCTGTGACAAGCATCCTCTCCATACAGGATATACAGGGATCTACACTGTTAATGATCAAAGGAGCGTCTGCCAGTTCATTATCGACGAACATAACTGGCCATGATACTGCATTTGAGTAGGTTGGAGCTCTGACCTTCCACCAGGTGAGGTTCTCCTGGCCCCCTGTCAGTTTAACCACGTGTGTAGCGTCGCCTCTTGGGGCTTCAATTGCGGCCCAACCTAATCCGTCGGCTTTTTTGAGATCACCCAGAAGTTTGGCGATCTTGGGCTCGGTCATGATATCTCCTTCAGGAAGACCATCGAGACAATTTTCGATAATATCCAGTGACTGGTACACCTCAAGTACCCTGACAAGGAATCTGTCAAAGACATCTCCGTGAACTTCACCGTAATAATCCTGGGGTACTACAGGTTTTACGTTTATGTCGGCATAGGCTTCATAGGGAGCTGACCATCTCAAATCACATCTCACACCACTTGCCCTTGCTGTGGGGCCAAGAGCACAGTAAGCTATGGCGTCTTCCCTTGAGAGGACACCAACATCCCTCATCCTGGCCTTTGCGATGGGATCCTCTGTTACTACATCATAAAAAGCGTCAAATTCACGTCTGTAGTATTCGAGCATCTCCCTTAGAGCTTTATCAACAGCCGGTGTAACATCCCAACGGACACCACCAATTGTTCCCATTCCATAATTGACCCTGTTACCTGTAAAGGCTTCCAGGATGTCCATAACTTTCTCCCTGAGAAGCATTCCAAGGTGAAATGCAGAATCAAAACCAATTGTGTAACATGCAACTCCCGCCCAGAGCACGTGGGAATGGATCCTTTCAAGCTCAAGGACTATTGCTCTTATGTACTGTGCCCTTGTAGGAACAGGTATCTCGGCAGCATCCTCTACAGCCCTGACAAAACATTCAACATGACTGAAAGAACAGATCCCGCAAATCCTCTCTGAAAGGGAGATGACCTGTATAGGATTTCTGTCACGAGCCATGAACTCAATGCCCCTGTGGATGGCGCCGGGCCTTATCGTTGCCTTTGTGATACGCTCTCCGTCGAGGTCAAGCCATGCAGTAATTGGTTCTTTCAGTCCTACATGGACAGGACCGATCGGAATCTTGTAAGTCTGTTTATTTTCACTGGCCATTTGCTC
>CAZFJG010000229.1:0-1459 GCA_964519285.1 uncultured Synergistales bacterium
ACAGCTGGAGTTCCTCGTCGATGCTCAAAATTTTAGCCGAAGGTCCCCAGACAACGAATGTTACATCTTCCCACCAGCCTCTGAGCTTTGAGTTTATAGTGTACAGAAAGGCCATCTGGAGGGCCACGTCCCTGTCCCTGCTGGTCCATATAACTACGAGCTTTTCCTGATTATCCATCTTCATCTCTCCTTATGTTCTTCTATTTGAATATCATACCAGAGAGAAACACTGAAATGCTGGAGCATTAAATATAAAAGCTGTTTTTGGTAAATAGAACTGGTAGAATAACTGCAACAGAGTAACAAAGATAGCAGTAAAGGAGAAGCAGGCTTTGCATAACGTACTCATTGCACTTGGTCTAACGTTGCTGGCAGGTATGGCTACAGGTATAGGAAGTGCTATTGCTTTTTTTGCCAAAAGGACGAACTACAGATTTTTATCCATATCCACCGGGTTCTCTGCAGGAGTAATGCTCTATGTCTCCTTTGTGGAGATATTCTACAAAGGCGTGGATTCCTTTGTTGCAGTTTACGGAGATTACTGGGGACACTGGGTAAATGCCGCTTCTTTCTTCGGCGGTATTCTTCTCATTGCTCTTATAGACTTCTTTATTCCTGAGGCAGAAAATCCCCACGAGGTTCGTTCGGAAAGGACTATTGCCCCTTTGCACGGTGATCCGGATAGTGTCTGTGCACAGGTCCAGACATTCCACGAAAAGAATGATAACGGATTTCCAGTTTCCTCCGATATGGACGGACCCAACAGGTCAAAACTATTGAGAATGGGTCTTTTTACGGCACTTGCCATAGGGATACACAACTTTCCGGAAGGGCTTGCGACTTTTCTTGCGGCTCTGAACGATCCTGGTCTTGGAGTAGCCATAGCTATAGCAATAGCCCTTCACAACATTCCTGAGGGTATCAGTGTTTCAGTACCCATCTACTATGCGACGGGAAACAGGAAAAAAGCCTTTTTCTATTCCCTTTTGAGTGGTCTTGCTGAACCTGTTGGTGCTTTAATTGCCTGGTTTTTAATAGTTCTTTTTCTGGGTGGACCATCCAACATCATTCCGCCACAGTTGATGGGGATAATGTTCGGCGGTGTCGCCGGAATAATGGTCTATATAAGCCTCGATGAGCTTATTCCCACAAGCAATGCTTACGGGCGCGGGCATGACAGTATTCTGGGGTTGCTTGGAGGCATGGCAGTAATGGCCCTGAGTCTTTTGTTGATGAAGTAGGGGCGGTTCGTGAACCGCCCATTCATTACCGATTGTAGGGGCAGGCCCCTGTGCCTGCCCCTACTTCAATGAAGAAAAAAACAGCCAGTACCCTGCATTATATTTGCAATGGGATACTGGCTGTTTATAAATGTGATATCAGTTTCAGGAATTTTTCAGTGCTTTGCTTATTCTTTCCTGTCTTTTCGGGTCTTTCACCCAGGATTTCCAGAGGTCGG
>CAZFJG010000230.1:0-1435 GCA_964519285.1 uncultured Synergistales bacterium
ACACCACTGTCTGCTGTACTAAGAGTTTTATGCCATTTCTGGCGTCCTGCCGGAAGTACAGGTCCAGTATCCAGGAGGTTGGCATCCTCTCCGGCAAAGAGGGGATCTCCGAGGAGTCTGAGGGTTTCTCTGCCAGGCCAGTCATCGTAAAAACAGTCTCTTATCCTTCTAAGGACTTCCCAGAGGGGGGTCATGGCAGCAGTTAATCCGTGTCTGACGTTATAGGGGATGTTGTACCTTTCCAACACTTCTTCAGCTGTAGAGAGAAGGTCTTCAGGCACTGTCATTCCCGTGTTTTCCCAACCCGGAAAATTTTTTTGTCCATTTTTACAGAAAAGCTCACCGCAGCTCTCGGACCACATGATCAGTTCCCTTGCTATGGTTTCCAGTTCTATCCTCCTGTCACCTCCAGCGATTTCAATAGATCTAATCGGAAGATGGGGAAGGTCGGAAACTGAAGCTTCCGGAAACTGATCACAAACAGTGTAACTTCCTGGTGTGCCGTTTCTTGGTGAAAAGACGGTGATTTCACTTCCGGAACTTTCAAGGGCTTCAACGAGATTTTTCTGGCTGTGGTTAAAGCTTGAAAACCCGGTAAAAACAAGATGTTTGTTGCGGGTCCAGTCCGGGTTCTTTCCCCTTGTTATCTCCAGGGCCTCCCTTGTCAGAGTGGCGATCTGGGCGCTGTCAAAAAGACCTTCGGTGCCTCCCTTTTCAAGGTAGGAAGAGTAGAGGGTAAATAATCGGCAAAGCAGACCCTCTGGAAGATGGAGATTTGGACAGGGGCCGTCTTTTGGACATCCGGGACAGTCCAGTGCCTCTGCCAGGTCTTTGGGAGAAACTTCTTCTCTCAGGAGCTCTCTCAGTGTGCTGCCGAGTGTGGATATAAAGCCTCCTGTTCTTATTCCCGGGGGAAGTTCCCTGTCAGGATCCTTCTCTTCGTTCTCTATAAAATCTTTAAGAATGTGTCTTACGATTATCCAGTGATCCGGAGGATCTATCTGCCTTCGTTGCTGAATATCTTTCAACAGGGATCGATTTTCAGTCCATATCTCCCTGTAAAGATCCGTCCATCTCCAGATGCGCCATTTCTGCCTGCCGAAGGAAGTCTTTTCTGCAAGGATATCTTTGAGCATCTGCATGTCCGGTCTCGCGGGAACAAGAAAGTAAACTTCTTTTCCCGGGTCTTTCGAATTACCCAGCATGGTTAATCTGTCCTCGATGTCCGATATCCTTGTGTATCTGAAGATCTCCATAAAAACATCCCCTCTGCAGTTAACTTACATTTTAACAAAAACAATAGAAGATCGAGGGAATCAATAAAACAGGTAATGGATAGAACTTTGAAATCCAGGATATACAAGAAAAAAGATATTTTCTTTTTTCGGGGCGATAAACAGACGAACAGAAAAGACGCATGGAATTGGCGTCCGGC
>CAZFJG010000231.1:0-1432 GCA_964519285.1 uncultured Synergistales bacterium
AATCCTTTTTCTCAAGAAAAAATCCCTGGTAACGGGTTATCCTGTTGTCTGTAAATATCGGATACAGCTTAATTTTCCAGCCTCTTCCGTTCTCTCCGTCTGTCGGTTCAAGACTTGCAATGAGGCTGAAGGGGTCGACACCGTACCTCTCATACCTGCCCTGTGAATTAAAGACAAAATTGCCAAGGCTGTAGACTATCCATTTTCCACGATAATATTCTATCTCCTGCATCATATGGGCTCCATGACCTATTATCAGATCCGCACCTGCTTCTATCAGTTCCCTGGCCATTCTCTGCTGCTGCCTGGTCCTCCACCTGTAGTTTCCTCCCCAGTGAGGATATATTATTACCCTGCTTTCAGGATAATCTGACTTTATCTTCTCTATCTCTTCTGCCACAGCCTTTATGTCAAGCCGATTAACTCCGGGTTTTTGTCTGTCCGAATAGAAATCGTACCTGTCGTATTTTTTGTAGTACTCAAAACCTGCAATGACAAACCAGTCAGTCCATTCCTTCCCGCTTTTGATCCTGAAATGAAAAGGCTCCATAGCCTCCCGGGAATCCATTCCTGCTCCAAAAAAATATAACCCCGCCTTCTCCAGGCTTTCAAAAGAATCCTTCAGTCCCTTTACTCCATAATCGAGGGTATGGTTGTTCGCCAGGGATAATGCCATTATATTGCTTTTATAAAGGGCATCCGGGGCTTTCTCAGGATCTGTCCAGTGGATATAGGCTTTTCCGGCAACGAGGTCGCTGAAATCCCTTGTAACCGGTGTCTCAAGATTTCCTATAACCAGTTCTGCGTCATTCAATATTCTTCTGAAATTTTTGAGGGGTAAAATATAGCGTCGATCTCCCTTTATTGTGTTGACTCCCTCTAAGATCATATAATTTTCGCCAAAACTGATATCGCCCAGAAATAATACATTCTTTTCTGAGGCTTCCATTCTCATTACCGGAATCAGCAGCAACACCAGAAGGACCGCAACCAGAAACTTACTTTTCAAAATTATCATCTTCTCCCCTTTTCATAATACCGAGAAGCCCCTTCAGCGCTGAGATATTGTGCTGAACATAGTCTATCCGGATCTCCGACTCTGTAAGATCCTTTCTGAATCCGCCGAGAGCCCTACCTGGAGCAGGGAAAAACCATGCATTCTCTTTTCCGATCTGTGTATTAAGCTGAAAAGCAACTCCCCTTTTAATGGCATCGAGATATTGTTCCGCCTTTTCACTGTGACCCGATTCAAGGGCAAGCCGGAAGGCAGCACAAAGTCCTTCAGTTCGTGTAGCCGTGGGAGTAGACCCTGGAGGAATGTAATAACCGCCATTCCAGTCGGCAACCTTTCTGTTGCTGTTCTGTCGGGATATTATTGCATCTGCGATTTTAAGGGAATGTGTTACAAAAAGAGGATCTTTTCTGTATCTAT
>CAZFJG010000232.1:0-1429 GCA_964519285.1 uncultured Synergistales bacterium
AATCAAGACGCCGGGCAGGGATGGATATAGTTCTCTGAAGCTTGGATTTGAGGAGGCAAAGCCCTATAAGCTTAACAAGGCAGAACTCGCCCTCTTTGAGAAAAAAGGTCTTGCCCCTTGCAAGGTTCTTAGGGAGTTTAGAGTATCGGATACCAGCGATTTTGAAGAGGGTCAGACCATATCTGTTTCTCTTTTCGAATCAGGAGAAAAAATAGATGTCATTGGGACAAGCAAGGGAAAAGGTTTTGCTGGTGTAATGAAAAGACACGGTTTCAGTGGGGCTCCAGCCTCTCACGGTGTTTCCAAAACGCACAGAAAACCTGGTTCCATTGGTGGAGCAAGTTACCCCGGCAAGGTGTTCAAGGGAAAAACAATGCCGGGCAGGATGGGCAATGAAAGGGTAACTGTCAAGAATCTTTCGGTTGTAGCGGTGTATCCGGATAACAACCTTCTGCTCATTAAAGGCGCAATACCTGGGGCAAGAAACAGCCTTGTCCAGGTTATTAAACAAGGTTAGACCGGAAGAAGGAGGGCAAGAGATAAATGCCTACCGTTAAATTGGTAAATTTCAAGGGAGAAGAAATCGATAAAATAGAATTGTCTGATGTCGTTTTCGGGTCCCCTGTTCACGCTCCGGCAATGCATCAGGTTGTTGTTGCCCAGCTTGCTAACAGCCGACAGGGAACACAGTCGACAAAGACCCGGGGAGAGGTATCTGGTGGAGGAAAAAAACCCTGGAGGCAGAAACATACAGGAAGGGCCAGGCACGGAAGTATCAGGTCCCCATTATGGGCCGGCGGTGGAGTTGTTCATGCCCCGAAACCCAGAGATTATCACCAGAAAGTGAACAGGAAGGTCAGAAAACTCGCTTTGAGAAGTGCTCTTTCTCTTAAGGTAAATGAAGACAAAATGACCGTAGTTAATACATTCGAACTGGATAAGCCTTCGACAAGGGAAATGTCAAGTTTCTTTAAATCACTCGATGCAAGGAAACCGTTGGTTCTGGTCAAGACAAGCGATATTAATGTCATCAAATCCATTTCCAATATCGAAGGTGCAAAAGTATTGAATGTGGAAAGCATTAATGTCTACGATATTCTTAATGCAGGAAATCTCATAGTTACACAGGAAGCTGTAAAGGCAATTGAGGAGGTGCATTCCTTATGAAGCTGCTTAACCATGACATCATTGTCAGGCCTGTAATTACAGAAAAAAGCAGTAGGCTGATGGAGAAGAATCAGTATACCTTTGAAGTTCATCCAAGAGCAAACAAGATCCAGATAAGGAGTGCTATTCAGGAACTCTTCAAGGTTAAAGTTGAAAAAGTCCATACCATAAAGGTACATTCGAAACCCAAGCGTATGGGAATGTACATTGGAAAATCACGCTCCTGGAAGAAGGCAATTGTATCTGTTCAGCAGGGACAGAG
>CAZFJG010000233.1:0-1370 GCA_964519285.1 uncultured Synergistales bacterium
ACCCATAAGGTCCGCAGATACTCTTGTCCAGTTCTGAAAGGGCTTTTCAAGGAAATATGTTGTTGGAACTATGAGCCTCCTGAGATCCCATGTTCTTATAACAATGTATGTTATTGTCAGTTCTTCGATCCTGCCCCATTCATTTTCCACGATAACAACGTCATCTATTCTAACCGGCTGAGTAATAGCAAGCTGGATCCCTGAGAGAACTGCTGCAAGGGTCTTCTGAGCTGCAACACCGATAACAAGTCCCGCTATTCCTGCCGAAGCAAGAAGAGCAGTTCCGATACGCCTGAATGCCTCAAAGGACATAAGCAGGATGAAAAAAGAGACTAGAAGAACAAGAAGAAAAACTATCTTTCTGAGCATACTCACCTGGGTGTGGACCTTCCGTGATCTCAAGTTATCCTCATGCTCCATGGAAAATCCTTTCAGCATAATCTCTTCAAAAAGAAGAATAACTGAAAGGGAAAACCCAGTTAAACCAATTATTACTGCTATCCTGAGAAACTGTCTCCAAAGGGTAATATACTTTTCGGATATTTCAGCAAAGGGCATTAAAAAACTCAATGACAGGGAAAAAAGTAGAAAGGTGGCGAACCTTGAGCATCTTCTTGCATTTGAAGATGACCGGTCAAAGGTCTTCCAGAACCGGTCAAGAACCTTTGCCAGCACTTTTACAAGAAAAAAACTGAAGAGGAATCCCGCTGATATGGCTACTAAGGACATTACAACAAACTGGTCTGAAAGAATCATCGTCGACACCCCTTGCCAGGTATTGGAACAGGAAGAACCAGAAATAACTTTAATGCCGGAAAAAGCAGAAAGCACCCGTGATCCTTTGCCTCTTTAATAACTGGCGTATTCTTCTCAAAAAAGGTAATAAGAATCTCTAAAAAACTGTTCAGAACTATCTACAAATTGTAAAAGAGTTATATCTTTTTACTCCTCCAGCCCTATTTCAACCTTTTTTCCTTCCCCGCTATCTCCTGTTTCTTTAACCTCTATTCTCAAAACTCCATTCTTGAAGGCTGCTTTAGCAGTTTCCGGATCAACTTCTGCAGGAAAATGGACAACCCGTGACATTTTGCCGAAATATCTCTCGGAACACAGGAAAAAGTCCTCGTCATAATCGCTCTCCTGATTCTTCAGAGCCTTTATTACTATCCTGTCCCTGTAGACCCTGAGGTCAATGTCATCAGGATTGATTCCGGGAAGTTCTATCTCGGCGACAATAACGCCGTCCCTCCTGTAAAAGTCAATAGTCGGTGTAGAGGACATGCATTTGATAACAGAGGGAGTAAAGAGATCATCAAGAATGGAAGAAAGCTCCTGAAAAAGATTGTCCACGTTCTCATCCCAGAGGGTAA
>CAZFJG010000234.1:0-1357 GCA_964519285.1 uncultured Synergistales bacterium
AAAAAAGCCATCGGTTTTCGGTTAAAGTATAGTCACCAAACCAAAACCTAACCGAAGGAGTGAATCACCGATGGCCGAAGTAAAGATAAACCTTGATAATCCACTTGTCCAGTCCCTGTTAACAGGAAATATCTCCGGTTTGGAAGAGATCATAGGCAAGGTCCTTAACGCAGCTCTCGATGAAAAGGCAAAGGAACTCATAGGAGCAGACAGATACGAGAGAACAGAAGACCGAAAAGCTTACAGGAACGGATATCGCACCAGATGGATAACCACCAGGCTTGGAAAGATCCAGGTAAGAGTACCTCAGCTTCGAGGTGGTGAAATAGACATGGAGTCATTGAAACTGATGCCAAAGATGGAACGGTCCCTGGTCCTCTGTCTTATGGAGATGTATATCAACGGAGTAAGTACCCGCAAGGTCCGTAAGGTTATGGAACCCCTGTGTGGAGAGAACGTGTCAAAAAGCATGGTCAGCAGGCTGTGCAGAGAGCTGGACAAGGATGTAATGTCCTGGAACAGCAGAGATTTGTCGGAAACAGAATATCCACTGCTTCAGGTAGATGCTCTCTATGTCAGGGTGAGGTCAGGACACCAGGTGATAAAGCGGGCACTCCTTGTAGCCGTCGGATTGGACGAAAAGGGGTACAGGCACATCCTTGGTCTGACAGTAGCAGCTAAAGAGAGCGAAGAGACCTGGCATGAATTCTTCACTGACCTTAAACAAAGAGGACTCCGGGGTGTAAGGTTCGTTATCTCCGATAAACATGAAGGACTGGTATCCGCAGCGGACAGGTCATTTCCAGCCAGCAGCTGGCAGAGGTGCCAGGTACACTTTCGGAGAAACGTAATGGCCCATGTACCACCCAAAAGGATGAAGGAGGTGTCAGAAGACCTTGACCGGATCTTCAATGCCTCCAACGTAAAAGACGCCAGGACCATCATTGAAGATGTGATGGATAAATACCAGGAAGAGATCCCGAAAGTTACAGAGAAGCTCGATGAGGCCAGAGACGACATCCTTGCAATATACGTACTTCCAAAGAAGTACTGGAAACGTTTCAGGAGCACCAACATGATAGAACGCCTGAACGAAGAGATCCGTCGAAGGGAAAAGGTAGTTCGAATATTTCCTGATGATGCATCAGTAATGAGGCTGATAGGCTCGTTGCTCCTTGAAAAGGATGAGGATTGGAGTTCCGGAAGAATGTACCTGGACATGAAGGAATACCACGAGAACATTCCATTCCTGGAGAAAGCTCAGCGAAACAGTTTTCAAGTTGCGGCTTCAGATAAAGGCAAAAACCCTTTAAGGGTTGTTAGATAATAAAGTTAACCGAAAACAAATTTACAGCAA
>CAZFJG010000235.1:0-1337 GCA_964519285.1 uncultured Synergistales bacterium
GATTAAGAAATTTGCTCTGCGCAGGGGGAGTGCATTTTGAATCTGGCTTTGCAAGCGCGGTCTTTCAGAATTGGGATAACTCTGCTTTTGGAATATCCCATATTCTGGCCAACCAGTGGCTGGTGACAGGAAATTATGACCAGGAGGATGGCTACACAAAGCTGAAAGCCTGCGTAAATAGCATTTCTGGAGGAATAGAGGGCATAACCTTTCACGATAACCTGAAAGGAGTCTATAAGGATCAGCTTCGGGCCCTCGCCGATGAGTTGGGAATACCCGCATTCAAGCACAAGAAACTCCGTCGCCCTGAGACCATCCCCTGGAGCGATTGAGATCGTGGTCAATTCAAGTTCAAAGTCAAAATATGTCTACCACGGGAGAGCACGGAGGGAGATCTGAGAAAAGCCAGGTCAAGAAGAAAGCTAACCGCAGGGGACGCTGAGGGTGCGCAGATTCACGCAGAGGAGACCAAGGACATGTTAACCCAGGACATGCGATCAAAAGGAAAGATTTTTGCTCTTACGGTAATGTAACAAATCCGCCCGAAAGCTTTTGCAATTTTTCTTTCGAATTTGCTCATTACCTGCAAAACGACTCCGTCATTTTCCTATATGTCCCTGGGTTTCAAGAATAACCTTAAATCCTTATAATCATAATGGAGTAAAACGCGGTGATCCGTCAAAAACCTTCGAATAAATTCGTCGGAGCCAAGTGGGCCGGACGCCAATTCCATGTGTCTTTCCTGATCGTCTACTTATTGCCCCGAAAAAAGAAGATCTCTTTTTTCTTGTATGTCCAGGGTTTTAAAAATTCTTCCATAAACCTGTTTATACTGGACATATCAGCAAAATGATATTTTGCTTACTCGGCGATTCTTAATTTCCGTCAAGTTTTGGCAACCTTGCCGGTGCATTTTTATCGCCTTGTGAAATATAATGCTTATTTCCCAAATATGTCCCGGATTTCATGAGAGCGTAGAATCATCTTCCAAAAACAAGGTGGTAGGGGCGGTTCGCGAACCGCCCCTTGATAAAAACCAACAAAACATAAAAAAGGCAGATCATGACGAACAATTCGGATATTCATCATCGCAAATCGATACGGTTGAAGGATTACGATTATTCCAAGGCAGGGGGATATTTTGTGACCGTTTGTACGCAAAAACGGCAATGCCTCTTTGGCGAGATTATAGATGGGAAAATGGTGTTGAATGAAGCCGGTCGGATGGTGCAAAAGGTATGGGATGAAATACCGGGAAATTACCCCGGTATTGAGACAGATATATTTATCGTTATGCCTGATCACATCCATGGAATTATAATGATCGTAGGGGCAGG
>CAZFJG010000236.1:0-1332 GCA_964519285.1 uncultured Synergistales bacterium
AGCGGTTTCGGAATATACGAAAGAGAGGAAAACAACCATTTTCTGAGTGGAAGCAAGTCCAGCGTATATCTTGAGATAGAAAATTTTTCTGTAAAACAGGAAGAAGAAAAATTCTCAACTGACATTCAGACCAAACTTGATGTTTTTAACGACAAAAACGAGATAGTATTCACAAGTGAAAAGGTTTTCAAAATGAAAAACGAACTGAAAAGTAAGCGAAAGGACCTTTCCTTCAAGGTACCCCTGGATTTCTCAAAATGGAAAACAGGCAGGTATACCCTGACTTTTACAGTCAGGGACAACATTCGTGAACAGGAAGACTCTGCAAGTCTTCCACTTGAGATCTTTTAGCTTCGGCAACCAGTTACGGAGATATCCTTTTAGAGAAAAGAGAAATCGTTTCTGGATATTTTGTCTTAGAGGGTATTGCAGGGAGGAAAGTTAATGAGAGAAAAGGATCTGGCGAGAATAGCGGATGCCCTTATCTCCGGAGAGATAGACAGATCGGATTTCGTAAGGATGGTAAAATCAGACCCCTTCCGGGATCTGGGCGAAGTCAAGCTTGATCTGCACCGGACAGTCAGAAAGGGTTTTCCGGAAATTATATACTGCCCCGGGAAAAGTGACTCCCAGCTCCTTTCTATAGCAGAGGCCCTGAAAGGGAACTCAATGTCACTCCTGCTGTCCAGGATAACAGAAAGACAGTATAACCTGGTGAAAGATGTACTGCCTGACCTTGAATTTCACGAGACAGCAAGAATGGCCGGCATTCGGTCAACTGATACTGAAAAGGATCCTGGTCTTGTTGTCGCTACGGGAGGCAGTACTGATGTTCCTGTGGCAGAAGAGGCGGCCGTAACTGCGGAATATATGGGATGCGATGTCAAGAGGATCTATGATGTGGGTGTGGCAGGAGTCCACAGGCTACTTTCCCATGTGGAAGAGCTCCAGGCCGCACGTGTAATAGTAGCTGTGGCAGGAATGGAAGGGGCCCTTCCGGGTGTAGTGGCAGGACTTGTATCATGTCCTGTTATCGGAGTACCCACAGATGTCGGCTATGGAGCAAACCTCGGAGGTATAGCTCCCCTCCTTACAATGATAAATTCCTGCGCTCCAGGAGTCTCCGTGGTAAACATAAACAACGGACTGGGCGCCGGTTATTCGGCAGCTCTTGTAATAAGGCAGTGTTTACATGAAACCAGTTAAGAAGGGCCTTCCGGATGCTGTTCCGGAAGCTTTGAAAAGGGAGCTTTCCGGAATTTCATCATGTACTGTTTCATTTTCCGGTGGAACTGACAGCAGTCTCCTTGTGGCTCTCATGGCAAGGATCCT
>CAZFJG010000237.1:0-1300 GCA_964519285.1 uncultured Synergistales bacterium
TCGGAGACGAAAATGTTTATGAAACAAAACCAACAATGGGAGCTGAAGATTTCAGCTTCATTCTGAGGAAAGTCCCCGGAGCATTTATGTTTCTTGGAACAGGGAATCCGGAGAAAAAAACTGACTATCCCCACCATCATCCTATGTTCAAGGTCGACGATGAAGTCCTGGTAACAGGAGTCGCCATGTTGGCTGGAGTTGCGTTGAAGTACCTGGGCAAATAGGATTATCATCATGGATGCCCTGAAAAAAAAGAACATGCTGGTGAAATGAGAATGGCATATTCCTTCAGAGACTTTGTTGTGGAATGGTTCGAAAAATATGTTAAAGCTTTTTCAGGAGAGAATGGCCATCTCTGCATGCATCTGGAGCTGAAACGTCAGCATTCTTTCAACGTGGCGGATAATGCTTGCAGGATCGCGTCACTGCTCTCCTGGTCCAGAGAAGATACCGAAATAGCATTTGCTTCCGGGCTGCTTCACGATACAGGTAGATTCCGACAGTTTCAGGATTATGGAACTTTTTTTGATCCTGCTTCTGTTGACCATGGGGAAGAGGGATACATGGAACTGAATAGGTTTTTCCCCTCAGGTGTACTGGACGTCACCACAGAAAAGATCCTGAAGGAAACAGCCAGATATCATAACAAAAAAGATATAGTCCCTACTGACAGAGCGGTGATGCCTTTTCTGAAGATAGTCAGGGATGCGGACAAACTCGACATTCTGGAAGTTGTTCGGGCTAATGTTGAAAGCGGCAGGATGGGAGAACTTATGCCGCAAATGGACCTCGAGGGAGGAATTTCACCTGCCCTTGTTGAGGAGATCGACAGAGAAGGTTCGGCATCATACAGCAATGTCAGATCCCTTGCCGATTTTCTCTTCCTGCAGGTATCCTGGGTTTACGATCTGAATTACGAACCTTCAGTGGTTATTTTCAAGGAAAGGGATACCTCAGAGTGGTTTTTCTCAAAACTCGAAGGATACGATATCCTTCGTCCCTCACTGAGAAGGATAAGGACCTTTCTCGTAAATTTCAGCTAATTCTTGAAATTTTCCTCTTGAATTATTGAAAGGCAGGTTTTAAACCTGTCTTTTTTATTGCGATTTTATGGTAAATTGTTATAATAATTATGCCATTCATTAATAGTATCTTGATTCATATTCTTTTTTGACTGGCATATCTGGTTTTCATATTTTAAGAAACTCAACAGAATGGGAGTGGTTATTTTTGAAAAGTATCAACGCGCTTCTTATGTCCCGGTTAGGTCCAATAATAACAGGAGGTATAGTAGGAACAC
>CAZFJG010000238.1:0-1290 GCA_964519285.1 uncultured Synergistales bacterium
TTTCACTGCTCATTTATAATTCATCTCCCTGCTTTTAAAAAATTCTGGCTTTTCCAGCAATGTCCTTTCTGTAATGCATATCTTTAAAATGAAGATCTTCTATCCTCCTGTAGGCCTTCTTTACTGCTTCCTCCAGTGAGTCTTTGGATATTCCTACAACAGTCAGGACTCTGCCTCCTGAGGTGATTATTTTCCCGTTGCTGTCCTGAAGGGTTCCTGCATGGAAGATAAGAGTGTCTTCAACATGTTCATTCGTGTCAAGGCCTTCCACTTCAATACCCTTGATGTACTTTCCAGGGTATCCACCTGAGGCCAGAACGACACCAGCTGCCCATTTTTGAGGGGGAGGAACAGATACGTCTTCAAGCCTTTTTTGCGTGCATGCCAGCATCATTTCTGCCAGGTCTCCTTCCAGGACAGGAAGTACTACTTGTGCTTCAGGATCACCAAAACGAACATTATACTCAATTACAAAGGGTTCCCTGTTACTGTTTATCATAAGGCCAGCATATAAAATACCGCAAAAATCGATGTTTTCAGCCTTGATACCCTCAAGAGTGGGAAAAAGTACTTTATGGTATATTTTTTCCATGAGGGAAGGATCTGACCATGGAACTGGTGAATAGGCACCCATACCACCAGTGTTGGGACCTTCATCGTTATCATAGGCTCTCTTGTGGTCCTGGCTGGGTGAAAGAGGTTTGATAACATTTCCGTCGGTAAGAGCGAGAACAGTCATTTCTGAACCTTCCAGGCAGTCTTCAATGACTATCTTGCGACCGGCATCTCCTAAAAAACCTTCCTCCAGCAGTTTTATGGATATCTGCAGGGCTTCATTTTCTGTATTCAGAACAAAAGAACCTTTGCCGGCCGCGAGACCATCAGCTTTGACTATGTAAGGGGGTTTTCTTCCGGCTATGGCTTTTCGGGCACATTCCATGTCGCTGCAAACTACGTAATCAGCGGCTGGGACTCCGTACCTTTTCATGAAATCTTTGGCAAAGCTTTTGCTTCCCTCAAGCCTGGCGCCTTTGGAACCTGGCCCGAAAACGGAGATGCCTTTTGTTCTAAGATGGTCTGGAATACCAGCTACCAGAATATCCTCAGGTCCTATCACAACGAGGTCTATTTTTTCCGCGACTGCAAAATCTGTTACCTCCGCAGCATCGTAAATGTCCAATTCAACTATATCTGCAAAACGTGCTATTCCGGGATTTCCCGGTGCTGCGTAAATCCTGTCTGTCAGGGGTGACCCTGAAAGAGACCATGCCAGGGCATCTTCCCTTGCAC
>CAZFJG010000239.1:0-1283 GCA_964519285.1 uncultured Synergistales bacterium
CTGCTACAGCCATTCCGAAATAAATAGCCGACAGAACCGTAAAAACATATGCTTGGATAAATGCTACCAATAATTCTAAAAACGACATAAAAACCGTAAAAATCACCGAAACAGGTGATACGGCTAATCCTAATACATCATTAAGATTTCCAAAAATAAAAATCAAACTAAAAAAACCTAAAATAATGATATGTCCTGCTGTTATGTTTGCAAATAAACGTATCATTAAAACAAACGGCTTAATAATTACTCCAAAAAGCTCTATAACCGGAATTAAGGGTAAGGGTACTTTCAACCACCAGGGGATTCCGGGAGCGTTAAAAATATGTGTCCAGTAATTTTTATTGCCGGTAAAGGTTGTAATAATAAAAGTAACCAATGCCAATGCCATAGTAACTGTAATATTACCGGTTACATTTGCTCCACCCGGAAATAACGGAACAAGACCTAACAAATTGTTTAGCAAAATAAAAAAGAATATGGTTAACAATGCCGGTGTAAATTTTTCGTAATGCTTTTCCCCAATACTATCTTTAGCTATATCATCCCGAATAAAAAGAATAACCGGCTCCATCAAAGATTGTAAACCTTTTGGTGGTTGGTTAGGTTTTCGTTGATACGCTTTAGCTATAGAAACAAAAACCAATACCAGAATGATACAGCTGATGATAATGGCTAATACATTCTTCGTGATCGAAATATCAAAAGGCCGGGCAACAAATTCTCCCTGATCATTTATTTCAACAATTTTATTTTTAAATGTTCCTTCATCGGCAATTTTGAAACCTTTATAAGAATGATTGTGTGCTAATTTACCGGACCAAAATGTTACCCATCCTCTGTTTTTACTGTACAAAATTACCGGTAAAGGAATAGATACATGATGATGGTTATAGGTAAAAAGATGCCAGCCATAATCGTCCTGTATATGACTAAAAATAAACTCTCCGGTATCGAATCCTTCTTTCTTTTCAGTAGGCTCATCCTGTGAAAGGGTATCTGCATTGGCTGGTTGATCTGATGCCTTTGATTGATCAGAAACAGAGACTACAAAAAGTAATGTAATTATTGTATATAAAAGGATTCGGTACATAAATAAAATTTGGATAACTACAAATTTAAACAATATATCATAAAAGTATCCCGGTAATACCAATAAAAAAAGCAGCACAAAAATGTACTGCTTCTTATTACGTAAAAAATTATTTATTGTTTCCTATTTTATGCTCCTAATCCTGCACTAATTAAGAAAGTAGCAGCAAAAGCAATAATAGCGTACAACT
>CAZFJG010000240.1:0-1257 GCA_964519285.1 uncultured Synergistales bacterium
TTGTGTAAGGCCATTTCTCTATGCCTCTGTTCGAATCCTTTATAAAGTCAAGGATCTCCCTTGCAAGATAGTCTTCCGACCATTCCTGCCTGCATTCATCAAGGACGGCTCTGAATGCCTTTCCCGAGTGAAAGATCTTCTGGTAGATCTTCTTGATCCTCGACCTCTCCTCAGGAGTGAAACCGGCACGTCGAAGTCCGATACTGTTCGTACCGTAGATCCTTCCTGGATGACCGTCCACGAGGAGAAAGGGCGGAATATCCTTGACCACCTTGGAAAGGCCTCCGATCATGCAGAACCTTCCAACCTTGACGAACTGATGTACTCCCGATATTCCTCCGAGAACGGTATTATCACCTATCGAACAATGGCCTGCCAAACCCGTCTTGTTGGACATTATTACGTTATTTCCTACTGTAACGTTATGGGCAATATGTACACCTTCCATGATAAAACAGTTATCCCCAACCACTGTGGCAGATCCTTCTCCAGTGGAGCGGTTTATGGTTACGTTTTCCCGGATTATGTTCCGGTTTCCGAGTATAACCCAGGTTTCCTCACCCTTATAATCATGATCCTGGGGATCTCCGCCTATAATGGAATTCTCGTGGAATATACAATCTTCTCCTGCCTGAACGTAATCATGTATCCTGACGAAGGAGGCAATGGTTGAACCACGGCCGATCTTCACTCTGCCGGAAATGACAGAGTAGGGCCCTACTGTTACATCGCTGTCCAGCTCCGCCTTTTTGTCGACAAGAGCTGTAGGATGAATGGAAACTGTCATTCCTGTTCATCCTTGTTAAGAGACTTTGCGAGGAGAAAACTGTAATCAGCTTCGGCTGCCACATCCCCTTCAATAGTTGAAAAAGCACGTATCTTTCCTACGCGACTTCGGATCCTTGTGATCTCTGCAGTGGTCACAAGCTGATCTCCAGGTCTTACTGGACGTCTGAATCTTGCATTGTCAACACCTGTAAGATATGTCACCATGCCCTTCATTTCAGGACGCATTGTGATCATCATGGCTGCAACCTGCCCCATGGCCTCAAGAACGAGAACTCCTGGCATTACTGGCTCGGAAGGAAAATGCCCCTGAAAAAAAGGCTCATTGATAGTGACGTTCTTGACTCCTTTTATTCTTTTGTCTTCCACTTCGATTATCCTGTCCACAAGGAGGAAGGGATATCTGTGAGGCAGGTTTTCCATTATCCTGTGAATGTCATAAGTCATTTATCTAACCTCCATATCTGGTAA
>CAZFJG010000241.1:0-1248 GCA_964519285.1 uncultured Synergistales bacterium
AGAAGAAAACAAACCCAAAAATCCTTTTCAATAAGATAAGGGGGCAAGGGAGTGTCCGTTTTGTCTCCCGTTGCGACAAAATAATCTCTTTTTTCTTGGCCGGGGAGATTAGCAAACTTATACAAAGCAATTTTCTCCCGCAATCTGCCTCACAAAGCTGTGAAGTTTTATAGGAATGCTGGACTGATTCTCCAGCAGATGCTTTTTGTCTTTCTGGGTCAGATTACAACGAAGTTTTTCGATTTGCCAATCTTCAATGCCCTGGTTGTAAAGATATTTGAGAGCCTGGACAACAATACCGCTAGTAGTCCCACCCAAAGGTCTAATTTTTCGTGACATTTGTTTGAGAAATATCTTTTGAGATCCGACTTTTATTACTTTAGATAGACCATCTGAGACATATTCCATTTTGGCCGGGACCTGTTCTGAAAGCCCCAGCAAGTTAGCTGCCAAAGGACCATCTGGCAATATTTTTATTTTCTTAGATTCCACAAGAGCGCGAAGTACCTCGTCAGGATCTGGTGCAACCATTCCGATAATAGAATGGATGCGAGGGCGATAATATAAACCCCTGTCGATTCTTGTGATCTTTCCTTCTGCCGTCAACCTGGACAGAGCGGTATCCACTGCCTCTCGGCTTCCAAGGTCGAGGAATTGAGAGGCAAAAAAACACCATCCTCTTTCTTTACGTTTTATCCGATTAAATATTTTAGTTTCGATACTAGTCATAGTCTTCAAAAGACTCACTCCTTCTGTAAGAAATTATAGCATTTTTTCTTACAAATAACACACCGAAGATTATATAATAGTAAAAAACATTACATTTAGGACGCGAAAGGAAATCAACCCTGGCAAAATATTTTGTCAAAGATTTTTTAGGATGCCAAACAAAAAGGTTGACAAAGAGTAAGCCCTCTGTGCTTAAAGATGTCAGGAAACTTGCATAGAAACTGGACCTAATACAGGGGCAGGTTAGCAGGTCACAACCACCGAGAACTACACTCCACAAACAACAAAAAAACTCCCCGTTTGACTTAAAAAGTCTGAACCAGGGAGTTTTGTTAACCTAGCCTATTTCCAAAACAACATTTCACCTAAAGGGCTTGCTTTTTATGTGTTCGGGGTCCTTTTTATTTTGGGCTTAAAATATGCGAGTCCGCCGGACTCAGGCTTTGCAGATATGTTGTTATTGGAATGGATTGCAGGAATTGGGTGATTGTAGTCCGTTGCGTCTATTGAGTGGATTCG
>CAZFJG010000242.1:0-1228 GCA_964519285.1 uncultured Synergistales bacterium
TACCCTGCTCTCTTTCGTCAATTCTTTCGCCCCTTTCTGGTCGTTTCGTTCAATTCCCGTTTACCTCTCACTTTATAGGTTTTTCGGGACTTTTAATCTTCAGAAATATGCTGCACAAAATCGGGACCTTTTCCCGTCCCTTTTAGAATGAAAATTAACATGGGTCTTACATTTTGTCAAATATCAAATATTTGTCTTAGCTCTACTTTTTCTTCTTGTATTTCAATGAGATAATCAATTGTTGGTTGTTTGGATTGCAGATTTTATATGTTTTCAGGTTGTTTGCTATAAAAACAAATCTTTGATTCATTGCTGAGTAACCATTTCCATTTTGTGCTCAATATATTTTATCAAATGTTAAACTTTTTGTGGAATTTTTATTTCTGCAGGTGTATACTGCTATTTGGAAAAATATAACCCCAAAACATGTACAAAATCGCATTTTTTAGCTTGATACTAACGAAACTTTTCTTCTAATAATGCTGTATTTGCAAAGAGATATTCCTGTTATAAAAGTTTTTAATAATTAATAAATAAGGATTGATTTAAAATGGCAAAAAGACTTTTCCATTCTTTGGGTGACCAGATCTTCGAAACTCTTAAAGACCAGATCGTGAGCAACGAGCTTGAACCTGGGGAAATGCTTCAGATCGAACGACTCGCTTCAGAATTCGAAGTTAGTACAACTCCTGTTCGCGAAGCTTTGACAAGACTTCAGTCCCTGGGGCTTGTCAACCAGATAAGGAACAAGGGGGCTGTAGTAACTCCGATAAGTGAGAAAATCGCCCACGATACATGGGAATTCCGGCGGGTTCTTGAACTATTTGTAGTGGAATCTGCAACTCTGAAATGCAAAAAAGAAGAGATCAACAAGATGAAAGATCTTCTGGAAAAAGTTCTCGAGGATACCAGCGACTTTGATCTTTACAAAAAATCTGACCGCGACATGCATATGTTGCTCCATAAATACTGCGACAATGACCTGATCAACAAGGCTTTCGAAGAAGTTAGCGATCTTGCCCAGAGGGTAAGGTACTTCGCAGAGAGCTCTCCCTGGAGAACCGAAGTTATTTTATCCGTTACCAATGAGCACATGAAAATACTTGATGCAATCGAGAAAAGGGATGTTGAGATGACCAGAAGTCATCTCCTGCAACATCTTCTGAACGCAGAAAAAAGGACAATGAAAGCTCTCGAAAAGCTGAATGAGGAAATTTCACAGAAATAG
>CAZFJG010000243.1:0-1224 GCA_964519285.1 uncultured Synergistales bacterium
TTATTTACTCAAGGATCTCGGTGACGACACCAGCACCGACTGTATGTCCACCTTCCCTGACTGCAAAACGAAGGCCTTCTTCCATGGCGATGGGCACTATCAGCTCTACCTCAAAGTTGGCGTTGTCTCCGGGCATTACCATCTCTACTCCCTCAGGAAGCTTGATGTCTCCGGTTACGTCAGTAGTCCTGAAATAAAACTGGGGCTTGTACCCGGCAAAGAAGGGCGTGTGTCTGCCGCCTTCCTCTTTCTTAAGTACATAGACCTCGCCCTTGAACTTGGTGTGGGGGGTTATGCTTCCAGGCTTGGCTATTACCTGGCCTCTTTCAACTTCTTCCTTGTCGACTCCCCTCAGTAGAACTCCTACGTTGTCTCCGGCAAGAGCCTCGTCAAGGATCTTCCTGAACATCTCAAGTGACGTGGCTACTGTCTTCTTCACGTCCTGCTTCATGCCTATTATCTCGATCTCTTCTCCGGACTTGATCATTCCTCTTTCTACTCGTCCGGTTACGACTGTTCCGCGACCGGTTATGGTGAATACGTCCTCGATGGGCATAAGGAAGGGCTTGTCTGTCTCTCTCTGAGGCGCCGGTATGTAACTGTCACATGCGTCCATAAGCTCCCAGATGCACCTGGATGCATCGTCCTCACGGGTACCGTCACCTTCAAGAGCCTTCAGGGCACTGCCCCTGATTATGGGGATCTCGTCTCCGGGGAACTCGTACTCATCCAACAGTTCCCTGACTTCCATCTCTACAAGGTCAAGAAGCTCTTCGTCATCCACCTGGTCGGTCTTGTTCATGAATACCACTACGGCTGGAACGTTGACCTGACGGGCAAGAAGTACGTGCTCACGGGTCTGGGGCATAGGACCGTCTGCTGCGCTGACCACAAGGATGGCTCCGTCCATCTGGGCGGCTCCGGTGATCATGTTCTTGATGTAGTCGGCGTGTCCTGGACAGTCTATGTGGGCATAATGCCTGTTCTCTGTCTGGTACTCAACGTGGGCTATGTTTATGGTTATACCACGTTCCCTCTCCTCCGGGGCCTTGTCTATGTCCTCGAACTTCGAAAAATCTGCCCAGCCTGAGGTCGCTAGACACTTGGTTATGGCTGCTGTCAATGTGGTCTTGCCGTGGTCAATGTGTCCTACTGTGCCAATATTCAAATGCGGTTTTGATCTCTCAAATTTTGCCTTCGCCATTGTTCTGTTATACCTCCCTA
>CAZFJG010000244.1:0-1222 GCA_964519285.1 uncultured Synergistales bacterium
ATGGAAAGGTATGATGCAGTGTGAATTTCTGTATCCAACTGGTCAACTACAGTTATGGATATCCAGTTATCTGCGAAAGCAATTGTTAAAGTCAGTTGTTATGCAGAAATATTGAATTATTTGCAGCAGTTTATAAGAGATTCTGAATCTTTCCTTACGTGATCAAAAAAGTGTCCTTTTATTTATCGCAACAGGATGGCATTGTTTTTTCTATTCTGACTGATGAATGCTTTGAGCATGAAATTATTAGTGAAGCTGGAAACACGCTTATTCCTTTTGAGCTTAAAATAATTTCTAATCCTTTCAAGTTCTTTAGAAACAAGCTCTCCCATTTCAATATGACATCCTCGCAGTCTGGTAACACCGGTAACATGAGCTTGCAACGCATAGATATTTAGTGTAAAATTTGTTTTGATCGGTATTATAAACTTTTTAAAATCACTTTATTAAATCTATTTAAGTTGAAAGCCTTTCTTTTCATTTTGCAAATCGGCAACAACCCCATTTATATGTATTAAAAAAGATATTAACCTTGCAGTAGAAAGGTTTTTCTATACCTGTTCCTTAAGGGGGCATTCCTGTTTTTCAGCAGGATAAAGTCTGATGTAATAAGTGTGTTTTTGCAGTTATTGAAATCTGTACGCTGAATTCCAAAGGAAGCGGGGGAACCGATCTCCAGGGGTGAATTCCACTATATGTGGGCAGGGTGAGCCTCTTTCAACCCGAACCCGTCAGCTAACCTCGCAAGCGTGGAAAGAGGGAAAATGTTTTCCCGGATGGCACAATAGTATACTTGTGCAAATACGGTTAATAACGAAGTCTTTCCTTCTTTCCCGCTGCCCCAAAGATGATTTGATTCTTTTTGATGGCATTGGGCTCCGTTTTCCCGAGGATGAAAGAAGGAGGGATTACCATGGAAGAAATTATTACTGCATTCGATAACGAAGCGGCATCGGTCAAAACAAGTTCTCTTCACGTCCTTCATCGCGAGAAAGTCCTGGTTCGCAGGGCATCGTTGGATGACGCCGACGAAATCTACAATATTGCCTGTTCAGTTGGAAACACCGTAAAGGATCCCTACCAGGGTTTTCTCGTAGATGACTATACCTCGGATCCTGACTACTACAAATCTATCTTCAGGCAGTCAATTTTAGAACTGGGCCATTTTTATGTGGCTCAGAAAAACAACAGACTCCTTGATTTCCTTATGGGCTGCACAAAA
>CAZFJG010000245.1:0-1218 GCA_964519285.1 uncultured Synergistales bacterium
CCCGAGAAAGGAACAGGGAAGTAAAAATAACAGTGGAAATTATACCACTCTGTCAATTTTATAGTCCCAGAATACCAGGCAGAAAAGTACAGAACACTGGAAAGGTTATGAGCATAAAAAGGACAGTAAGGGCCACACCTATAAAGGGCCATATGACCCGGAACACCTGGCCCAACCCGACCTTGCCTACTGCCGCAACTATGTAATTGCATGCACCCATGGGTGGAGTTATAAGGGCAATTGTCACGTTCAGGGTCATTACAATACCAAAATGCAGGGGATCCAGACCCGCTTTTACTGCAAGCGGAGCAAAAATCGGAGTAAGGAGCGTGAGGGTTGATACTTCCTCCATGAACATACCCACAGGAAAGATGATAGCGCTCAGCACTATCATCAGAAGCCAGGGAGACTCGATAAGTCCTGATTCTATAATTATGGAAGCAAATCTCTGGGGGACCTGTTCCCATTTCAGAAGCCATCCTACCACCGTGGCTGATCCCATTATGAGGAATACAGAACTTGTAAGCCGTACAGCCTCGTAAATTGACTCCCCCATTGATCTCATATTCAGTCTGCCAGTATAGAAAAAACCTGCAATGGTACAATAGGCCACCGCAAGGGCTCCCGATTCCGTAGGTGTAACAATACCTGTAATAATACCTCCTATGATTATCACAGGAGCCACAAGGGCAACAGCAGAACGGGTCAATATTTGAAATACTTCATTTCCGCTGTAGCTGAAGTTCGAGACTGGAATATTGTATTTACGAGAGTAATACCAGTTCATTATCATGAAGGCAAGACCAAGGAGCAGGCCAGGTACCAGGCCTGCCGCAAAAAGTCCACCTATTGAGGTATTGGTCATTGTTGCGTAGATGATCATGAAAATGCTTGGAGGAATTATCGGACCTATCAGAGAACTGCTTGATGTAAGACCTGCAGAATAGGCAGGAGTGAAACCTTCTTTTACCATTGCTGGTATGAGAATAGATCCAAGGGCGGAAGCGTCAGCAGCAGCAGAGCCATTGACTCCAGAAAGGATAATACTTCCAACAACGTTAACGTAACCTAAACCACCACGAACCGACCCGACAATAAGCCTGCTGAAATCAAGCATCCTGTCCGTAAGGCCGGAACGATTCATCAATATTCCGGCAAATATGAAAAAAGGAATGGCCATAAGGGAAAAAACATCCATTCCTCCGTAGAACTGCTGGG
>CAZFJG010000246.1:0-1213 GCA_964519285.1 uncultured Synergistales bacterium
TCAACGGTCTGGACATGATGATATTGTAACACAAAAGTGAACTCGAAAGACCTGACCCTTTGAGCTGCTCTGAGTACTGAGTATGTTCTGGCTCATGGGAACACCAAGATGCTCTCGGTAACAAAGCTGATGAATTTCCTGCCAAGTTTAAGGTCGTGGGAAATCCCCAGATTTATCTGTGGGGAGGATGCTAACCAAAAAAGGAGGATACATGAACAATACAAAAATACGTAAAATATGGAACCAAAGAGCTGCAATACACGCCACAAAAAAAGAGAGCCAGGCTCAGGATGCAATTTCAAAATTATATAATGAAAGCTGGTGGAGATATATTCAACCTCTCTTGCCCGAATTTGGGCAGGGAAGAATTTTGGAAGCAGGCTGCGGGACGGGGCGATGGGCCGAACTATTGGTCCCCATGGGGTTTGATCTTGTGCTTTCAGATATTTCTCCCAATATGCTTACCAAGGCAAAGACATATGCTGAGAAAAAAGGGGTTGTAAAGGGTATCTGTTTTGAGGAACTTGATGTCTGTGATCTGAATTCCCTGCAAAGCGAAAGCTTTGACATGGTAATCTCCACAGGGGAACCCATCAACATCTGTTCCGATCCTCAGCAAGCCATCAGTGAATTCTGCCGTGTGGTTCGTCCCGGGGGGTATGTTATTTGTGACTCCGGAAACAAATATCGTAAGGCATATGATAATTTCCGTCTTTCTCCGTCAGAACAGGTGATAGAGATCTTGGAAACCGGTGAATACAAGCTAGAGGATGGAACTATAAACCATCTGCTTGGTCCCTCCGAATTAACTGAGATTTTTACAACTCAGAAAATGAAAATACTGACACTGGCAGGAATAATGCCCATGTTTTCATTTCCACCGGACAAACACCTTACAAAAGCCCTGGAAGATGAGGCTACCTATCAGGCAATGGTCACAATTTCTGAAAAATATGCCCAAAGGCCGGAAGTCGTTAGTTTAAGCAGCAGGTTGCTTATCGTGGCACAAAAGCCTTTTTGATATAAAAGTGAACTGGAAAGACCTGACCCTTGAGTCCTGGTAATGCCTGATGGGAACAGTAAGGTTCTCGGAGCAGAGGGGTGGCAGCATTTCCCCGCGGTTCATTCGCAAGAATAATGTTCCTGTGCATAGGAGCCTGATCGAAGGATCGGGTGTAAGATCAATGGTGGAGGTGTTATCATGACTCAATTT
>CAZFJG010000247.1:0-1208 GCA_964519285.1 uncultured Synergistales bacterium
TGATATGATACTTCCAAAGTAGACAGTCTAATTAATTAAAATTCAGACTATCTACTTGGAGGTATTTTTTATGGGAAGAAAATCAAAATATAGTAAAGAAGTGAAAATTAAAGCTTGTGAAGATTATGAGAAGGGAGAAGGTAGCTTTAAAAGCATCGCAAAATCTATTGGAACAAATAAAGAAGTTGTTAGACGTTGGTATCTGAGATACAGAGAACATGGTACTAGTGTTTTTAAAACATCAAATAGAAATCAATCTTATGATAAAGAGTTTAAATTATCAGTAATAAAAGAATATACAACAGGAAAATATTCATTACCAGATTTAGCTGCCAAATACAATATTTCAGTTACAGTTATTAGAAACTGGGTTAATAAATGGTATAATGGTATAGAAATTAAGGATTATGATCCTAAAGGAGATGTCTATACCATGAAATCAAGAAAAACTACCTTTGAAGAAAGATTAAAGATAGTAAAATGGGTAATTGAAAATAATATGAGTTACAAAGATGCAGCAGATAAATATTCAGTTACCTACGCCCTTGTATATAAATGGACTAAACAATATATTGATAAGGGTCCAGAAGCACTTAAATATAGTAAACGTGGGCCAAAAGCTAAATCTGAAGTTGATGAAAGCAATCTGAGTGAAGTAGAAAAACTAAAATCAGAACTGGAAAAAGAAAAAGCTTTAAGAAAAAGAAGGGAATTCGAACTGGAAGTTCTTAAAAAAAAAGAAGAGTTGGAAAAAGAACTTCGTTCTCAAAAGTAAGACAGGAAGCTGAATACAAAACAATAGACTTCTTTAAGGAGAAGGGATATCCGGTTACAATGATTTGTGAAGTTTTAGATATAGCGAGGAGTTCATACTACAAGCATAAAAAGAGAATAAAGCCAAAAAAGCAAATACAGGATGAACTTCTATCAACATTAATAGCAGAGTACCACTCAACTTTTGACGGCATATTAGGGTATAGGAGAATGACAATGTTCATAAATAGATTAAATCAAAAATTATTTTCTGAAGGATATATACATAGGCTAATGAATCTTACAGGAATTAAAGCAAGGATTAGGAGAAAGAAAGTTAATCGTAAGAGAGTAAATCCGGAATATGTAAAAGAAAACATTCTATCAAGAGATTTCACTGCTGATAAACCTAATGAAAAGTGGCTTACAGATGTAACTGAATTTTCAATACCTGG
>CAZFJG010000248.1:0-1195 GCA_964519285.1 uncultured Synergistales bacterium
CCTTCTAAACATAAGTGAACGGTATAATTTGTGGAGGTAAAATTAATAAAATAATAAGGATTAATGTTCCTGTTTTTAACGGGTTAGGTCAAATTTAATGATTAATTAATATTACAAACATCCATATTTTCGCAAATATGATTGGCAAAACCCATTCCGGCTTCGGCTTTTTGATCGAAAGCAAGATGAATTCCTTTTTCTTTTAGCTTTTGCAACTCATCCGGATAGTTGGCTGTAGCTGCAATCATTCCTTGAAAATGAATGGCTTTTAAACGTTCTAATGCATACAGGTTTGATTTATGATCCATGCATAGCGCAACAATTTTCACCTGGTTATTTTCTACCTTTTTATCGGGTATATTTTGCCAGAATTCACTATCGGTTGCATCATCCTGGATGATATTTCTTCCTTCATTTTGATTAGCCTTCACTACATTTTCATCATAATCGAGTCCAAGAACCTTTTTTCCGTATTTATCTTTTAAATGATCGTAAGTTGAGCGTCCAATTCGGCCCATTCCGAAAATCAAAATTTCTGCATCTCCAATATCATATGTTTTGTCGTAATCCAACCGTTGTGATGTTTCAAACACTGTTAAATATTGTTTTATGGTGGAGTAAATTTTTTGCGCATTAAGATTTAATGGCGATGAAATAACAAATGAAATGGAAAGGCTTAAGGCCATAATAATGAGCCAGTCGTTTGATAACCATCCGCTGGCTACTGCCAGTGAGGATATGATAAGCCCAAATTCACTAAAATTGGCCAGACTTAAAGATGTAAACAATGCTGTACGGGCTCTTATTCTAAACCTGGTAAAAATAAGGAAGTATAAAATAACTTTAAAATTAATGGTTAGGGCAATGATAAGTGAAGTTATTAGCATAAGGGTAGTAGGTGTGCCTGATAATCCAATGGATAAGAAAAAGCCGATTAAGAACATGTCTTTAAACCCCATAAGGGTGTCGGCCATATCTTTTGCTTTTTTGTGGTTCGCAATGAGCATCCCGGCAACTAATGCGCCTAAATCAGCTTTTATCCCGGTTAAATGAAATAACTCTGCACCTACCACAAAGGCAAGAAAGAGTCCAAACAAAATGAGGAGCTCGCCATGCCCTACATGGTCTAATATTTTAAATAAAACAGGACGTAAAATTAGTAATAAGGCAGGAAGCCCAAGGGCATATATATTGG
>CAZFJG010000249.1:0-1195 GCA_964519285.1 uncultured Synergistales bacterium
AGCAATGATCTTCGACCCTGGAAATATGTACGGAAGCATCGAGGTCCGGTATTGAAAGTTTTGCGAGGGCAACCAGTTTTTCTATATCACCTATGACGTTGCTCCTTGTATCACCAAGAAGAAGTCGACGGTCAAAAACCACTCTGCACCTGTCAGGAATTGTACCTGCATTATTTCTTGGAAAAGAAGTTATATTTGTCAATTCCAGGATCCCTTTCCCGAGAAAGGGATCATAACCCGGTGTAAAATTCTCCCTTATAAAGTTCACCAGGGATATCATTTTAAGAGCTGCGTTTATACCATAATCAGGGTGGGCTGAATGAGCCATTTTCCCTTGATTTTCAAGAACTATTTCAGCTCTGCCCCTCTGCCCCCTCTCGATCTGCAGATCGGAAGCCTCCCCTATGACAACATAATCCGGCTCATAAGCTGAACCTACCAGCCTTGAAGATACTCCTTCAAAACGCTCCTGGTGGACTGTAGCTGCAACAGCAAGATTACCGCACAGGTTATCCCCTAGATCATGCTTGAGCATTGAGGCTGCTAATATCATTGCAGCAAGGCTTCCCTTCTGATCTGTAGTTCCCCTGCCATATATACTCTTATCGGCAAGAAACGCACCATATGGATAATATTGCCATTCCGACGGATCCCTTACTTCTACATGATCCATCTGGGCCTCAAAGAGAAGGTTTTTACCACCCTTGCCAAAAGACATTTTTCCAAGTACATTACCAAAGTAATCAACTTTGACCTCATCAAAACCAAGGGAATACATGGACTCCTCAAGAAATGAAGCCAGTTTCCTTTCGTGCCCTGAAACACTGGGGCATCTTACAAAATCCTGACATAAAAGCACAAGGGCATCTTTTCTCTGCATATTAAGCATAATATTAGTATAATGCTCTTTCTATTATCTTCAATAACAGTTTTCTGATATAATCGATAAGTTATTCCTTATGAATAAGAGGGTTATTCAAAATGATCACCTTTTATCAACTGAAATCTTTCTGCCAGGTAGTCAGCGAGGGGTCTTTCAAGGCCGCTGCGGACAAGCTTTACATCTCTCAGCCTTCTATAAGCCAGCATATCGCTAACCTTGAAAGCTATTTTGAGGTTCAACTCTTTGTGCGAAGAGGACGTAAGATCCAGCTAACTCCCGAGGGAAGATATCTTTACGCCTCAGCATCTGAAA
>CAZFJG010000250.1:0-1182 GCA_964519285.1 uncultured Synergistales bacterium
GAGAGCATGCCAGTCAACTATGGAATAAAAACAGTTATACTCCTCCTGAAGCCTCACCCAGTTGGTAAGAGCTCCGGCAAGATGACCAAGGTGCAACTTTCCTGTGGGGCGCATTCCGCTGAATACCCGTTTTGTCATTATTATCACCTCATAATATTTTGGCAGTAATACCTATATACTACAGAACTATAACAATATCTGACAATCATCTAAAAGAAGATCATCAAAATATAAAACCGGAAGATAAGTTTTTTTCTGGATGAGCTTTCCAAGTTCTTCCATTGAGTTAATTTCCATTTCCCCGTGATCAACTACAATAATAGCAAGACCGTTATCAACTGCATCTATTATCTGATGATACTTGATATCTGCTGTGACAAATACATCTATCTGTTCTGATGCCGCAACTTTCCAGAGATCTCCTCCGGATCCACCACACAGAGCTGCTTTTCCTATTTTCATACCCTTGTCCCCATATGATCTGCACCAGGAAAGATCCCATTTTTGGCTTACTGTTCTTGTAAAATCCTCAAGACTTATGGGGACCTCTGTAAAACCTGTAGCTCCTGGTCCCCATATTTCTCCATTTTTTCTGCAAAGAGGTTCGATATTTTTCAGACCTAACTTTTCAGCAAGAACAGGGTTCATACCTGAAGAGAAATTGTCCCAGTTAGTGTGCAGAGACATTATTGCTGTCCGGTTTTCTATTGCAAGCTGTATAACTTTTCCCGCGGGAGCCGAAAGGTCAAGTGATTTCATACCGGTAAAGAAAAAGGGATGATGGGAAACGATAAGATCGATATTTTCATTAGCAGCTTTCTGCATTATCCCCGGAAATATATCGAGACATACTGCAATCTTTAAGATCTCCCAATTCATATCACCCACCATAAAACCTGAATTATCCCAATCTTCAGCCCAGTCCAAAGGTACAGCTTCTTTGCAGATAATTTCAGTTACCTGTTCAAGCTTCATTTTTACTCACCACCGTTAGATGCGTTTATTTCAGCAAATACTTAGCTATTATAACCACTAATTCAGTTTTCATAAAAATGCAAGGATCTTTTTTTATCGGGCAGGAGGCTACTCATTATTTAAATATCCGACCTCCCACACCGCTGTGCGTACACCGTTCGGTACACGATGGTTGGTAACTGCAGACCCCCATAGTGGACTTTCACC
>CAZFJG010000251.1:0-1174 GCA_964519285.1 uncultured Synergistales bacterium
CCGGTTTTTCTTGCAGCCTCAGCCACAGCCTTCGCAACGGCGGGAACGACCCTCTCGTCAAGAGCCTCTGGTATGATATTCTCCGGGTTAAGCTCCTCCTCAGGTATAAGGGAAGCAAGGGCCTCAGAAGCTGCAAGCTTCATCTCCTCGTTAATGTCAGAGGCTCTTACATCAAGGGCTCCACGAAAGATTCCGGGAAAGCCGAGGCAGTTGTTGATCTGGTTGGGAAAGTCGCTCCTGCCCGTGGCAACCACAGCTGCTCCAGCTGCTTTTGCCTCGTCGGGAAAGATCTCCGGCGTGGGATTGGCCATGGCAAATACTATGGCCTTGTCCGCCATGGTTTCTACCATCTCCTTCGTAAGCAGTCCAGGTGCAGAGATCCCGAGGAACACGTGGGCTCCCTTTATCACTTCCTCAAGGTTTCCTTTTTCCCTGTCGGGGTTTGTCTCCTTGGATATCTCTTCCTTTGCCCAGTTCATGTGGTCACTTCTGCCTTCGTATATGGCTCCTGCCCGGTCCATCAGTATTACGTTGCGTGCCCCTGCGGACAGCAGAAACTTGCATATGGCTGTTCCGGCTGCTCCGGCTCCGCTCATTACTATCTTGCAGTCCTCTATCTTCCTGTTGACTATCTTCAATGCGTTCAACAGGCCTGCCAGTACTATCACTGCTGTTCCGTGCTGGTCGTCGTGGAATACGGGGATGTCGCAGATCTCCTTGAGCTTTCTCTCCACCTCAAAGCACCTTGGAGCTCCTATGTCTTCGAGGTTGATACCTCCGAAGGAGGAGGTTATCTGGGAGGTTATGCTGACTATCTGGTCGGGGTCCTGGGTCTTTATGCATACTGGAAAGGCGTCGATGTCGGCGAAGGCCTTGAAGAGTACGCTTTTTCCCTCCATTACTGGCAGGGACGCGTCTGCTCCTATATTGCCGAGGCCGAGTACTGCGCTTCCGTCGGAGACTACTGCCACCATGTTTGCCTTGGAGGTAACTTCGTAGATGCTTTCGGGGTTACGTTCTATCTCCCTGCAGGGTTCTGCCACGCCGGGGGTGTATACGAGGGACAGGTCGGACATGGTTCTTACGGGCAGCTTTGACTCTACTTTCAGCTTGCCCTTTGACTTTCTGTGAAGCTCCAGGGCTTCCTGGAATATCTTTTCCTTGTTGGTCATGT
>CAZFJG010000252.1:0-1167 GCA_964519285.1 uncultured Synergistales bacterium
CTAAAAATTTTTTTAACAGCGAAGGCAGAGAGTTATTAGTTGAATTTAAATATGACAACAGTATAAAAAAATTAGATTTAATAACTATAAAAGAATTACCAAAAGAATTTGAATATGAGGAAATAGAATTTGAAGATGTGGAGGTATACACTCAATGATTGATATAAATAAACTTCTCGAAATCTCAGTAGAAAGAAATGCTTCAGACATTTTTATTACTGTAGGAATACCACCTACATTAAAAATAGATGGAAACTTGGTTAAGCTGGACCATCCAAAGTTAAGTCCCGAAGATACAGAAAGTTTAATCAAAAAACTATTTAAGCTTGAAGAACACTACGAAGAGTTTTTAAAATACGGTGATAAGGATTTCTCCGTTTCTTTAAAGGGGGTTGGCCGGTTTAGAGTTGATGTTTACAAACAGAGAGGTTCTATGGCTGCTGCGATTAGAGTTTTAAGATTTCAGTCTAACAATATAGCGGATCTCAGAATACCTGATACAGTTTTAGACTTCCATAAAAAAACTAAAGGACTCGTTGTAGTAACAGGTCCTACCGGTAGCGGAAAATCAACAACTATATCGGCAATTATTGACTTAATCAATAAAAATAGAGACTGTCATATAATAACAATAGAAGACCCTATTGAACATCTACACCGCCACGACAAAAGCATAATAGACCAGCGAGAAGTAGGAATTGATTCTAAAAGTTATAAACTAGCTTTACGGGCAGCACTTAGACAAGCTCCTGATGTAATATTTATAGGTGAAATGAGAGATTATGAAACTATTTCTATAGCTCTTACAGCAGCCGAGACCGGACATTTAGTTTTTTCTACTCTACATACTGTAGGTGCTGCCAAAACTATAGATAGAATAGTAGACGTTTTTCCAGCAAATCAGCAGCAGCAGGTAAGAGTTCAACTATCAACTGTTTTAGAAGGTGTAATATCTCAACAGCTCATTCCATCAAATAATTTAGGAAGAGTTCCCGCCTTTGAAATAATGCTTTCGACACCTGCTGTGAAAAATATGATAAGAAGTGGAAAGGTACCTCAAATTGATGCAGCAATACAAACCGGTCGTTCCGAAGGTATGATAAGTATGGATGTTAATATTGCTGAGCTTTATAAAAAGGATCTGATATCAAAAGAAAATGCAGAACT
>CAZFJG010000253.1:0-1148 GCA_964519285.1 uncultured Synergistales bacterium
CGTAATGAACCACTCACACGAGTGTACCATTTTTCTCCTCCGGTATTTAAGGTTAGTTTACCGGTAAAAAGATCATTTACAGAATAAACTCCTGCATTAAATGTGCCTTTAAAATAAGGACTGTCATTAAAAGAACCATCTTTGGTAATCACATTAACAATTCCGCCCATAGCACCGGTACCATAAAGCGATGATGATGCTCCTTTAATAACCTCTACCCGCTCAATATCATCCACATCAAAAAAGGACATGGCAGCGGTTAAATCGGTAGCCGTTTCGATGCGATTCCCATCCACCAGTGTAACAATACGCTGTTCTCCAAAACCACGGATATTTATACTGGTAGACCACATACCATCACGGCTCAGATGGATTCCGGGCTGCTCTCCAATAATATCGGATGCGGTTAATGAGGAAGCGATTTCAAAATCTTCATTACGAACAACTTCCAGCGGCACCGGAACTTCTTTAATCTTCTTTTCCTGTTTTAAACTACTCACAATTACCTCGCCTAACGGTATAAGCTCTTTTTCCATGCCAATATTCAGTTCCATATCAGCATTCAGGTCGATTTTTTTCTCCAGGGTTAAATAGCCCAGGTATGAAAAAGAAATTTGATACTGCCCGGGATTCAGGTTACTGAATGAGTAATAACCATTTAGGTTCGTGATTGAATAATCGGTTTGAGACTGGTTTTCAGCAATTAATTGAATATTAACGCCACTCAAAGGTTCATCGGTATCTTCATCAAATACTTTACCTGATAAATGATACGTTTGTGCATTTACGATGGTTCCTACTAAAAGAAAAACTATCAGATAGACTGTTTTTTTCATATTACCTGTTCTTTAAAAGTACTGACTTGATCTGGATTCCTTTTAATCGTCCAAGCTGGCCGGTTAAAGATCCAATCTCGTCGGTAGTACCTTCAAGAACAAGAGAAATAATGCTTTGCCCGTTACTGCGGGGCAAACCCTGTCTGCCAATAATTATTTCGGAATGATTCGAAGCAATGGCGTTCATCTGGTGAACGGCTTCTTTGTCTTCGATTAAAATAAGTGCGGTTCCAATTCTCTTTTCCATCAGATTTCCTCCGGATTAGATTTATTCTTTAACCTTGAAACAGAGACGATTCCATTTCTCAGTTT
>CAZFJG010000254.1:0-1140 GCA_964519285.1 uncultured Synergistales bacterium
TCGTTGAACCTTTCAATAGTACCGTTTCTCCAGGGCTCTGATTTCGGGATGAACCATGGTTCTACGCGGTTGTTAAGACAGAGCCGAATAAGCGGTCCCAAGCTTCGTGGGTACCTCGGGCTGCCAGAGAAGGTGTAAGCATTGTCGATCTGGATTCTGCAGGGTATTCCCAGTCGTTTCCATACCTCCCAAAGTCCATCCATGATACTGTCGGACTTCATTGAAAGCGATGGATACAGGCCGCACCGCGCTGAGGCGAGATCCACTACATTGAGGCTGTAGAAGCGTATCGGGCCCTTCAGGTAACATGGCCCAACCATGTCAACCTGATGTGTGTCGTTGGGAAAGTAGAAAGGCAGGGCTGGATACTTTGTCCCCTTGGGTTCGTAACGACCCTTTCTTCGAAGGGTAAGTTCATTTCGAACGAGGATCCTGTTGATCGTGCTGAGTGAAGGCAATGGGGATATTCCCATATCCTCCAGTTCCCAGAGGATCGCCTGTGCACCGCAGAAAAGATCCCGCTCATGGAGATTGAGACGAACCCTTTTCACCGCCTCTTCAATATCTGCGGGGGTCTTGTTTGCATTATTCAGGGGCTGGCGGGAACGGTCGCAGTACCAGGATTCATTATCAAGGTTCTCTTGTCGTCCGACCCATTTATAGAGCCAGGCTTTGGACTTCCCAAAAGAAATCCAGATAGATTCAGGTTTTTCTCCATTATGAAATCGTTGTACTGCCAGAATCCTCTGCTTTTCGGCCTTGCTCTTCAAGGGAACCACCTCTATTTATGGGATACCCTTGAAGATGAAGCAGAATCAAAACTTTTGCAATATAAGCTTTAGTCTACGATGTCTTGACACTTAAAACAGTCTACGATGTCCTGACACTTAACAACTAGTATTACTCCAAGAAATATCTCTATACCCACATTAGCCCCCCGTGTTGAGATAGGCATTAACTGCTAATACGATTTGTGGTAAGTTGTTAATTATTGAATCAATCCCTGTAGCGGCTATCTTACCAACCCAATTCTGAACTTTCTCACTGAATTTTTCAGAAGGTGATATTTTTTCTTGATGACTTAATATATCAATTAATTCTTGTGCGTCATCATCATTGCCACTTTCTGTGCCAATCATA
>CAZFJG010000255.1:0-1113 GCA_964519285.1 uncultured Synergistales bacterium
AAGAAAGACCTGACCCTTGGATATTCGGCAAATAATAGTAAGGGAGTTGAGCATAAGATCGAACCCCCTTACGTATTTTGTTCTATTTAATTCCTTCTAAAACAAGCTTAAAAAGCAAACACCTAATTGTTAACAATGGCAAAAGCCCTCACCGGAAAGCCCGAAGCATTTAATGGCTTGGGTACAATACAGAAGATTATTGCTCCAGTTGGCGGAACCTGGTCAAGGTTAGTCATAACTTCAATCTGGAGCTTATCCTGACCAAGCACGTAGCCTTCTGCTATTAATCCTTTATTCTTTATTGCCATCGCCTGGGAATCGGTATCAAATGGTTCATGTCCATTTGCATTTATTTTCCGAACTTCATAAAGAAACTTCAGCGCTTCCAGAGACCAACCTGGACCTTGCTGGTTGCCATCACTGTCCAGATCCATACACTTTTCCTGGGATGGCCACCTCTTGCACCAATCTGTTCTCATCGCCACAAAAGACCCTTCTGGAACAGTTCCATACTCAGACTCCCAGTCAAAAATATCCTGAACCGTCAGCTCGTAATTATTATCTTTTTTCGCCTCTTCAGAGCAGTCAATTACCACCAAGGGTAAAACCATTTCCTTTAGTTCGATCTCGTGGAGCATTCTCCCACCCTTGGTAAAATGCCCAGGGGCGTCCATGTGAGTACCATATTGACCAGGAAAAGTAAACTTATTAGCCAAAAATCCATGTTCCTCGATTGAATAAATCACTTCATTTTTTGCTGGATCAAAAGCTGGAAACCTCGGAGTATCTGGCCCAAAGGCATGAGTCAGATCAACCCATTTGCACTTTTTCAAGTCTGATAAAATCCCCCATAAATCAACATTAGTTGCCATTACAACATCCCCCCAAATGTAGTTTTAGGTACAAAAGATCAACAACAAAAGCTTTTAATCTACCATCAAATAATCAGGTACGTTGAATACAGATGCTTATATTCTTCTCCATAATTAATACTATATCAATTTTTAAAACTTTTTTAATTCTACATCCCTCACTTTAGTCGGTCAAATAGGATTATAGGATGAAAGTAAATTTCACCATACTAACTCGAGCAAAAGCTGCCCTCTAAAATTC
>CAZFJG010000256.1:0-1095 GCA_964519285.1 uncultured Synergistales bacterium
TATTCTTGAAGAAAAGGACAGTTCCGGCAGTTTTAAAGCTAAGGCGTTGTCCGGAAGGGACCAGTTCGGATATTTTATGGAGTTACATGTAAACTGATTCTGTCAAGGAGTCTTGGGAAGGTGGGAAAATTATAATGAGAGTAAAAGGGTTTTATAGGGTTCTGCCTGTTTTGCTGGCTATAATTTTATCCTTTCTGGGAGCTTCTGTTGTATATGCCGAAACTTTGGCAAAGAACTATACTCTGGACAGGTCTGTCCTTGACAGGTCTCTTGAGCTTGGTACAAAGTTTCTGTTAAACAACCAGAAAATGGAAGGAAATTTCAACTACGAATACGACTGGAGAAAGAAGGAATTCTCTCCCGGAGACAGTGAGGTAAGGCAGGCAGGTGCGGCCTGGGGTCTGGCTCTTATTTTCCAGGAAACTGGTAATACAAATGTTCTTAAGGGCCTTGAAAAAGTCCTTGCCTTTTTTGAGAGAAATTCCAGGGTAAACATAAATGGTGAAAGGTTTATTATTTATCCCGGAGCAGGAGAGGGAAGGACCGGGACCGTTGCCCTCTGTGCCCTTGCACATATTGAACTGTTGAGGTCGGAAAAAGGAATACTGGAAGAGGAAAAACTGGACCATTACAGACAGGTTCTTGAGGGCTATCTTAAATTTCTGGTAAATTCGAGGGACAGCAGGGGGCTGTGGCACAGTCTTTATTCCATCCCAGAGGGCCGGCCATACGGTCCGTCGTCTCCGTATTTTGACGGCGAGGGTCTTCTTGCCCTTACAAAGGCGATGAAGTACCTCGGAAGAGAGGAACTCTTGCCTCTGGTAAGAGAATCTGCAGACAATTGCTATCTATATAACGTTAAAAAAGCCCTTGCTAAGCATCCAGACTCACCGGTTACAAAAGGATTTTTCCAGTGGGGCTGTATGTCATATTTCGAACTTGCTGAAATGGATACTGAAGAGTTCGGGAAATACGGCCTTTGGCTTATGGATCTTGCTGACTGGATGATAGATGTTCACAAGACCCTCAGAAGGACAAGAAATACTGCCTATGCCTATGAGGGTATAATTCCTGCTTACCAGTGGGCAAAGACAA
>CAZFJG010000257.1:0-1080 GCA_964519285.1 uncultured Synergistales bacterium
AATCAGTGAAAGGAAAGGTACAGGAAGTTCTTCGGCATAAAGTTTTTCGATGATATTATTACCTTTCAATTTAATATCCGCAAAGTAATTGAGTTGCTTATTATAAGCCTCCAACAACTCATCCATATTTTTAAAATGGGATGAAGTGCCTGTTTTTACCCCCACTTTCTTACCGGTACGGGGATCTGTACCATTATGCAGTGTAATTTCCAGGATTTTATTGAGGTTAAAATATCCGGTAAGGATATAACTTTCGGTTCCAAATGCACCGGTTTCAACACATCCGCTGGCACCTCCATTTCTGGCATCTGCAATATTTTTTCCCTGGTGAACCAGTTCTTTGACAATGGCATCGGTATTAAAGAAAGAGGGTTGACCAAAACCTGTTTTTGAAATTTTTATGGCACGATTGACAAAATCATCGGGATTTTGTTTACTGATTTGTACCATCGAGCTGGGTTGAAGGATTCGCATCTCTTCAATCACATCCAGAATGATATAAGATAATTCATTAACCGCATCGGTACCGTCTTCTTTAACACCACCCAGGTTAATTAGGGCAAAATCAGTGTACGTGTTACTTTCTAATGCCGTAACGCCAATTTTGGGTGGTGCAGGGTGGTTATTAAATTTTATCCAGAATGCTTGTAAAAGTTCAACCGCACTTTCTTTTGATAAAATATTTTTTTCAATTTCTTGTTTATAAAGTGGAAACAAGTGCTGGTCTAACCTGCCCGGATTGAATGAATCCCACGGATTTACTTCGGTAATTACGCCTAAATGAATAAACCAATAATGTTGAAGCATTTCGTGGAAAGTCTCTGGAGCATGTGCCGGTACTTTTCGGCATATGCGTTCCATCTCAGCCAATTCAGCTTTTCGTTGTGAATCTTTTTCTTGTTTTGCCAGCTTTTGCAGTTCGTCAGCATGCCGGTGGGCAAAAATAATCATGGCATCGGCAGCAATATCCATGGCTTTCAGCTCTTCTATTTTATCAGCAGCATCGGGGTCTTTGCCTGATTGAATTTTTTGGAGCGATTCATTGATTTCTTCTTTTAAATCGAGCAATCCTTTTTGAAA
>CAZFJG010000258.1:0-1079 GCA_964519285.1 uncultured Synergistales bacterium
TTTTTCGGGGCGATAAACAGACGAACAGAAAAGACGCATGGAATTGGCGTCCGGCTAATCCGGCCTTATGATTTATTACGAAGCTGAAAGTCCGGCTGTCCGGGCTCTGTGTTTTTTTAAAAAGGTTTTCGACGGATTGTAAAAGTTTCAGCTTTATACGCTTAATGAACTATTGATCTGAAATCCTGGACATAATTTCAAAATGATGAAATCATTTTGTTGGTAACGGATAAATATTCAGGAAAGATTGCCAAAGTTTTAAACCCATAATGATTTTAAGAATTGAAGTTATTTTTTTGAAAACCCGGGATATTTTTGAAAAAAATGTTTTATTTTTCAAAGCAATATGGAAATCCACAGACAAGATTGTTAAAGCTTGGCTTGGATTAGATATTGCAAGATGAGCAAAGTTCTAATTTGCTCAGATGTCCCGGGTTTAATGTAATTATGACCTCCTCCGCGAGACTCTGCGCACCCTCGGCGTCACTCAGCGGTAAGCTTTTGACCTTGGTATTGACCCAAATCTTGCGAGAAAAATAGACTCATCATTTTTCTCGTGATCCTGGGTTTTCAAAAAGAGGTTCAGGTTTCCTCCGTCTACCTCAGATCTTCCTCCGTAGTGAACAGCTTTTGACTTTGCCCTTGACTTTGCCTCTTCATCTCAGAATAATGGATTATACTACCTTCTTTTCATCAAACTTTAAAACTATCGAAAGAGGCCATCATGAAATCAAAGATAATACCTGTTTTTGTCCTTATAGTATTATTTACAGTTCTGTCCGCTGGAATCGCCTTCGCACAAACTGCGGGTGACAGAACAGCAAAGATACCTGGAGACCTGCAGGATCTTCTTGAAAAGATCGCCAGGGAATACAAAACAGAAATGATCCTCGGAACTCCCCTGGAGACAGGGAAATACAGGATCATACCTGTAGCCTCTGCAAGCTTCGGAACCCTCATTCCCGTTGCAGAGAACAGGGCTGGTGTGGACCATCTTTCCGGTGGTTCTGTCTATCCAGTGGGTCTTGTTATTCTTTCTCCCGGAGGAGCAGAGTTTGTAAGGATCCACAGGCCCTTTT
>CAZFJG010000259.1:0-1068 GCA_964519285.1 uncultured Synergistales bacterium
TTCTGCCTTGATATATAAAAGAGCAGCACCGGGAAAAAGGTAAATACAAAAACATACTTGATCTTACTGTTATTATCGAATTCCAAGCTATCCACGAGCAAGTGCCTCCAAAATTATAGTTTAACTAAATGTAGAACGTACAGGATCCCTGGTTAGAAAGAAAATTTTTAATGCCTCAAGAATGGAAATCAAAATTATCTTCTTTAAAAACCTTTAAACATACTTTAACAACATCTGGATCATAAAGAGTTCCAGCTCCTCTCTCGATCTCTTCAAGAGCTACATCCAGACCAAGAGCTGGACGATATGGCCGGTGGGACATCATGGCTTCCACAACATCTGCAACAGCAATTATCCTTGCCTCTAAAAATATTTCTCCGTCTTTGAGCCCCTCAGGATATCCAGAGCCATCTAACCTTTCATGATGCTGCAGAATTATCTCAGGCACAGGTCCTTCAAATTCTATATTTTTCAATACTTCGTACGCTACCAGAGAATGCCTCTTGATTATGGAGAATTCCAGATCAGATATTTTACCTGGTTTGTTAAGGAGCTCACTTGGTATTTCGATTTTACCCAGATCGTGTAGAATGGCAGCTGTATTGATTATTTCTATGCCCTTAATGGGTATACCCATTTCCCTGGCAATTGCGCTGGCAAGATAAGCCACTCTCCTCTGGTGACCCGCAGTATAGGGATCCCGCATCTCAACAAGCTTCGAGATTGCAACAATCACTCCCTCACTCATTTTCCTTAGTTTCTTTATGTTCTTCCTGAGGTCCAGATGGACCTTCGCAAAATCAGTTATATCCTCCCCCGAGCATATTATCGCAGTGATTTTCCCGTCATTATCCCTGGTTACTGCATTATGCCACCTTACCATCCTCTCAATTCCGTTTCGTGCAATAATAGGGTTCTCATTTAATTCTCCACCCTCTTCCAGCAGAATGTCGTCAAAAACTCTTCTAACCTGCTGCCGGAACCTTTCAGGAATGAAAAGTGATACATAATCTTTCCCTTTCAATTCATCTAAAGTGTAACCAAGCATTTCCTCGGCCTTTTTGTTAA
>CAZFJG010000260.1:0-1057 GCA_964519285.1 uncultured Synergistales bacterium
CTGTTCTGCCATTCATTTTATCTTTTGCAGTGATAGTTGCAATTGGCTATTTTGCCTGGAAAAGAGGAAGACTTTTCTGTAACACTATATGCCCGGTAGGAACCTTGCTTGGCGAAGTTTCCAGGTTTTCACTGTTTAAAGTCAGGTTCAATCACAGTACCTGCACACGTTGCGGAAAGTGTGCAGCGGTGTGCAAAAGCGAATGCATCGATACAAAAAACCAAAAAGTGGACTACACACGCTGTGTTGCCTGCTTCAACTGCCTCGATGTGTGTCCTGAATCAGCACTTTCATTCAGTCCGGTAAAACTAAAACAACCCCTTAAAAGCACACCGGAACCTGCTCCGGGATACGCAGTTTCAACGCACCGGCACGACAAAAACCGGAGGAAAATTCTGGTAACCCTCCTGGCTCTGCTGGCAGGAAAACGTATTTACGCCCTCAAAAAAAATAAAATGCCCGATCAGCAAAAAAATTTACTGCTAAATGAAAAGGACCATCCTGTAGCCCCGCCCGGCGCCAAAAGCATTGACCGTTTCAATGCCATTTGCACCGGCTGTTCGCTTTGTGTAACCGCCTGCCCCACTGGCGTTTTACAACCCGCACTCACCGAATACGGCTTACGTGGATTTATGCAACCACACATGGATTACATCACCAATTTCTGCAATTTCGATTGTGTGAAATGCGGTGAAGTTTGCCCAACCGGTGCAATATTGCCGCTGACAAAGGAAGAAAAACATTTAACCCAATTGGGAAAAGCGGTTTTTGTGGAACAAAATTGTGTGGTTTATACCGACGGGACCGATTGCGGCGCCTGTTCGGAACATTGCCCTACAAAAGCAGTGAATATGGTTCCCTATAAAAACGGATTGCTAATTCCTGAAGTGGACGATTCAATATGCATTGGCTGTGGTGCCTGCGAACACGCCTGTCCGGTTGAAGCGCCGTTCAAAGCTATCTACGTAAACGGAAATGCTGTGCATCAATTGGCCGAAAAGCCTGATTTTGGAGAGAAAAAAGTAATTGATGATGATGCAGATTTCCCATTCTGATT
>CAZFJG010000261.1:0-1049 GCA_964519285.1 uncultured Synergistales bacterium
TTTGTTATAAGAATGAACAAGAAATAATCCTTTCAGCAAAGGAGTTTTTACTACTTAAACTATTTATGGAAAATAAGGGTCGTGTTTTAACAAAAAAGCAAATTTACAATTCAGTATGGGAAGAAGAATATCTTTACGATGGGAATACTGTTATGGTTCATTTGAGTCGACTACGGGGAAAAATAGAAGATGATCCTAAAAATCCAAGTTACTTAGTTACTATAAGAGGAATTGGATATAAACTTTCTGCTTCTAAGTCAATAAAGACAGGTGAAATTAATGATAAGAAGTAAGAATAAGTCGCAAATTAGTATTTCTAACCAATTAATTAAAAGTTACCTCATGATGTATCCTCTTTTTATTGTTTCCTACTTTGCCGTTCTACTAGTTGGGACTTTGGTAAGCAGTGGATGGCTGCAGGGTTCAAATATTGAGCCCCAATATAAAGCTGAAGAGCTTATGCGTTCAGATATTGAAGAGATTGATATTTAAGGAGTAGTAAATTCTGATGGTGGTGCAGCAGTAGTCTTTGACAATGGTATAGTTCAAGAACTTGGTGGTCAGAGTTTGTTTAAGAAAACAACCCTTACTAAATCTGAATGGACTGATTTTTTAACCAAGGTTAAAAGTCCAGATGGAGAATATATTTATAGTATTTCTTACAATGATGAAGAAAAATTTTGGTTGGTGGTTGGTTTTCCTGTTTCTATAAGAGTACGTCTCTCAGTTGCTACTAATACTGAATCTCCAGAATATGCCAAGGCATTGACTTTATATATTGGGATGATACTTGCCTTGATATTCTTGGTGTTTTTAGGGGCATGGTTATATGCAAAATACTCCGCAAGAGCATTCATTACTCCCTTAAGAAAACTATGCAGCATGGTAAAGAGAATTACTCATGGAGAATATGAAATGGATAATGGTGAGGAGTTAAACGGCGAATTTTTATGGCTTAAAAACGATATCAATAAGCTTTCAGCTGAACTTAAAAGAGAAAAAATTCTTCGTGAAAAAGCAGAAAATGATAAAAAGCAAAACTTGATGGA
>CAZFJG010000262.1:0-1039 GCA_964519285.1 uncultured Synergistales bacterium
CTTCCCCTTCAATACTCTCCACCCTTGACTTCAGCATTAGATTTACACTGGCCTCTTTCAGTTTTTCCTGGGCCTCAGCACAGAACTCATCATCCAGGGCCATCTGAAGGCAGTTAGGAAGGGCCTCCACAACTGTAACGTTCACGTCACGACCTTTGCGACACTCATCAGCGAACTCAACTCCGATAAATCCACCGCCGATAATGACCACATCTTTGACGTTTCCCATCTCTTCCAGAACTTCGTCAAGATAATCAAAGTCCTTTTTTACAGGGTATACGTTCTTTTTATCCACTCCAGGAATAGGCGGAACCATTGGGTTGGAACCTGTAGCAAAAACAAGCTTGTCGTAACTGATCATGTTACCATCTTTCAGGACAGCTTCTTTCTTTTCTCTGTCAATACTTACAACCTCACCTTTTACAAGCTCTATGCCGTTATTTTCAAGCAGACCATCTGGCACTACATTATTATGAGGGCCACCTACAGTCCCGTATATATAGGGGATACCACACGGGACCAGGACAGTGCCTTCTTTTCTTACAAGAGTCACCTTCTTGTCGGGAAAATGTCGTTTGGCACTTATTCCAGCAGTTATTCCAGAAAGCCCTCCAAGGATCAATACATCAGTCTCCACAATAAATCCCTCCTGAAATTTGTTCGATCTGTTCTTATATTACCCCGTAGCGGTATATTAGGCCAGAGTACTAAAAAAACATGAGACCGGAATTTGCTCCCGATTCCATGTCTTGTCTTATCAGTAGATCAATTACCGTCATATCAACAAAAGATCACACAAACCCTCCAGGATCTTTCAAGAAAGAACTTATCTATTTGATTGCCTTCGCTATGATATCGTCGACTGTCAAGGAACACAAAGATCCCCGCAGTTCATGAACAGCAATTTCCCCACCTTTGTTACTAATAGTATAAAGTATTTTATTCAAACCTCCTTAAAAAAGATATACATTCAGTAAACCTTGTTTCAATCTCTTGAAATCAGAAACTGTAACCATAAATCTTTATCACATGACACCGG
>CAZFJG010000263.1:0-1024 GCA_964519285.1 uncultured Synergistales bacterium
CCTATACTGATCCAGATGTTTTTGCCTGTGGTGACTGTGCTGAAAAACACTCTTTTTTCACAGGAAGGCCTTCAGGGGTAATGCTTGCATCAGTTGCAACATCCGAGGCCCGTATCGCAGGTGCTAACCTCTATTCTGCAGTTCATGAACATGTTGGTACCGTCAGTGTGTTCTCAACCATGATAAACAGACGCGCCTTTGCTGTTGCGGGTATGACGGAAAGAACAGCAAAAGAAAACGGAATGAACCTTGTTATTACCAATGCGCAGGCTCCGGATACTCATCCTGGTGGTATGCCGGATTCAAGCATCACAAAGGTTAAGCTTATCTTTGCAAAGGAGACAGGAGTTATTCTCGGGGGGAGCATTTCAGGAGGTAGGCCTGTTGGTGAAATGATAAACGTCATAAGTGCCTGTATAATGCACAAGATGACAGCAGATGATATAGTAAAATTCCAGATGGGTACCCATCCTGCTCTTACCTCTTCGCCTATTGGATATCCCATTGTCAACGCGGCCTGCAAGGCCTCACTGCCGATCCGGCAGGGATAGGTTAAAAGGACCGTTCAATTAATTAACTCAGATCGAAAAATATTAAACCGCCCTCTGGTCCAAAGACCTTGGGCGGTTTTTTCCAGCGTGAGGGATAAGCAGTTTTAGTTATCGCAGACAGTAGTTAGGATAAATTTCTTTCCATTTATTTTGCTCCGGAACTGAAAAAGATCTCGTATTGTGAAGGGCCTTCTTTAACCAAGATCTACTCCCATTTCTTCAGCAAGATCTTCGATGCTGATAGTTTTGCCCTCTCTATGTTCCTTCAAAGCTTCCAGGGCTACCATATCAAAAGGATCAACTGCTTTCTTCAGGAGTATAGTTTCATCTGTAGAATTCAGATATAAAGTATCCCCGGGTTTTATATCCAGATTTTCCCGCAATTTATTTGGTATTGTTACTCTCCCTTTGCTATCTACTTTCAAAGTCATACCGCTCATCTTTTACCCTCCTTGTGGTGGGTAATTCCCACT